>NZ_JBMDKC010000058.1:0-37604 GCF_057809515.1 Bacillus sp. FG16 | reverse complement strand
GAAAATGTACATGATTATTCAAGTGTTAATGTGTACATTTAAACTAGCATTTATAGACTATGACCCATTTTTACACGTATCTCGGCTGAACCCCAACATGGAACGTACTCGCTTTTAATGAAACGATGATCCTGTTCCACGATGTTATTCAGATATTTTACTTGCCTTATTTGGATGCCTTCCGGCATCTTTTTTCGTTTTTCAACTGTTGAATCGTTACTGGATACCCTAGATTTTTATCAACCGTAACGACACGTGGTGTTGTAGTATAACAAACAGACAAGGCTTTTTTGAAAAAGCGCTTGGCTGCTTTGGCATCTCTCGTTTTACTAAGGAAAAAGTCAATGGTATTCCCATCTGAATCGACTGCACGATAGAGGTACATCCATTGTCCTTTTACTTTTATGTAAGTTTCGTCCACTCTCCATGAGTTATTGGTTTGTTTGAGATGACTTCGAATTTATTCAGGACCATATTGATGGATCCAACGCATAAAAGTTGTATGAACAATGGATAAGCCTCGTTCCTCCATCATTTCCACCAAATCACGAAAACTTAAGTTGTACCGTAGGTACCATCTTACTGTTAATAAGATAATATCAAGCTGATAGTGCTTCCATTTGAACAAATTTTGATTTTCCATACCGACCACACCCTGTTTTAGAGTAATAGTATTAGTATGTCCAAGATTTAGAGATTACTTGCAATTGCCCTGAAGTTTTTGCACCAGAACCAAATAATGTTGTTACAATTTATGCGAACTATATATATATTGCCACAACAAGGTCATGACTCATATATAGTCACTTACCATGTCCCTTAACAATTATTTTTTCAGTTAATTTTTAATAGCAGCTTTCTCACAGTTAAGAAAAACAATTATTTCCGCTAACACTTTATCCCCTTCGAAGAATGCTTAAAAAATAAAAATCACCAATTTACCAAATGAAATTGGTGAATTCCTATTTTGAATTCCAGCAGATGAGCTGCTTTTCTTATGAACTTATAGATATTTGTCTCCCTTTTCTCTAGATTTTATTTTTGTTGCCGGTACTCCAAACGCAATGGCGTACGAGCCGATATCTTTTACAACTGTAGCACCAGCACCGACTACGGTATGCTCTCCTATCGTAATGGAATGGATTACATTTGCTCCTAAAGAGATGACAGAATAATTCCCAATCTTAACATTCCCTCCAAGAGTAGCACCTGGTGCGATAGTCGCATAATTACCAATTACACAGTCATGATCAATACTGGACTTTGTATTAATAATGCAGTGTTCTCCTATAAGCACATTACTATTAATCACAGCTCCTCCCGATATTACCGTTCCTTCTCTAATTATTACATCTTCGCTAATAATCGCAGATGGATGAATAGCACAAATAAAACGAAAATCTGGAATAATAGACTTTACTTTCTCCACTATATTTCTTCTTATCCAATTATCTCCTACAGCTACAATTCCACCATCGATATTATCTTTAATAGATAATAGACTAGATTCATCCCCTATTACTTCGTAACCGTAAACCATTTTATTTTGTGAGCGAAAGCCGTCAACTATTCCATAAATATCATATTCTCCAGCTCGTCGAATCACATCAATAATAACCTTGGCATGGCCTCCTGAACCAAAAACAACAATTTTCTTCACGCTCTTCACTTCCTCGTATAGCACTAAAGACGATTAACATATTTCATAGTTGAAGTTACATTTATATACAAGAAAATCACTTATAATAATTATTTATGATTTTAGTTTCTTTATTATGAACATTTAACAATAGAAATGAGCTGATTACTCTCGCATCTTCACACAAACAATATTTACAGCATATGCGAAATCTAACGTATATCCATTATCGGCTCGAATGATAGTACAGTCTCGGTGATCAATACGGCCACCAACACCGAAATCCTCTCGAGGATTCCTATTGGAAGCCAACCAACAGGAATTGCGATTATGCCAAATGGTTCGAAGGCTTATGTCATCTATTCATTAGATCGTACAGTTTCGGTCATTAACACTGCCACCAACACTGAACTTCTTCCAAGAATCCTCGTCGGAGATATTTTAACTAACTATGGAATCGCGATCACCCCTGATGGCTCAAGGGTTTATGTCTGTAATACTTTTGATGATAATATCTCGGTGATCAACACCGCTACCGACACCGAAATCCTCCCGCGGTTCTCCGTTGGAACCCGTCCATCAAGAATTGCCATCACGCCGAACTGTGTCTAAATCAATGGATGTATCCTAATTTTCTGTATCCCATTTAGGGAGGAATGAACATTCTTGTTTCTATCCCAAAGGAATTAGAGGAGAATCTTTTTTCAATACCGATAACGCTAATTATGTAAATGAGCTGTCCAAATGGACGGTTTATTTTATTTTTTTCTTAGCGTGTTTTTTTCTAAAATGCTGGCGGTACCCCATCGCTATCAAGCTAACAAAACAAAATACCCCCTAAAATGAAAAAATACGCTATTTGTTTTGTAGAATCATAGGAAAGAATAGCGTTTTCTATGAATTATTGCTATAAATTCATCTTAGATTGATAGTAATGTACGATGCCCCTAATAGACACATTGACAAGAGTTTTTTCAAAAACGTGAAGCGCCCAGCTAAACAAAGCGCTTTTTTAAATTAAACCCCTTTATCTACCATTCCATCTTCTGTGAAATTGATTTGTTCTATAGATGTTAATCAGGATATATTAATGTTATTCAAAATCAAACATTTTAAATTGCTTCGATAAATCTGCCGATATCTTTTCTTCATTTTCTTTACTACCTGTTTTAAATTCTAAAACATTTTTCATTCCTTTTTCTCTGTATGTAGAGGAGGCGCAAATATTACGATAAGCGTGGCTATAATGAGTTATTTGTTGTTTTAATTCTCTTATTTCACATTCTTTTTCATGCAACGTTTGCTCTAATTCTTTTATTTTTATTTTTAACGTAGTATTTTCCATTTCAAATGCTTGTTCTTTTTTAGCAATCGCGTATAGCGAATTAATACATGCATTTAAATGTGTTAGTGAAGAAATTAATTTTTGCTTATTATCATAATTTTTTTCAACTATATCAAAAATATTAGGAAGGGGAATTCCTGTATCAAAATCTATTTTAGTTGTGAACGGTATTGGTGCATTTAATTTAGCAATCTCGTCTTTTAAATTCCGAGACCAAGTATTCCGACTTATACCAGTTTCTCTTTCAAGGTTTATATAAGATATAACTTTATTGGGATGTTTCTGAACATAATTAAGTAATTGTTGTCGAAGCTCTTGTAATGGATACTTCTTTGGTTTTCCTACTTTATTCTTCATCGTTTATACCCCAAAATAAAGAGTTTGCTACTGCGTCTAACTGTACATCTACTCTAGCTTTTTGTTCCTGCATTTTTTTAAAGTTCCGAGAAATATAGTTTAATTCTGCTTGTGAAAGTTCATCATATTCCAAGGTAATAAAGTTGTAATTCATATTTTTGGTAATAGTTTGAAACAAAAGAAGTTGTTCTTTAATGCGTCTCCATAATATTTCAGATTCGTCACTCAACCATCTATATAAATCAAGATTAAACTCATCGTTAGGAATAAAAAAATACTCACAATATCTACAATCTCCTACGGGACAATCCTTTGGATTATGAAGACAATAACCATGTTCCATTCGTGGTAGTTTTTTTAAATCCGCTTTTGATAATTGATTAAGAAAAGATTTAGAAAACAATTTTTTTATATTACGGTCATTTGATATTCCTTCTGTATGTAAAGAAACATACGGCATTTTCCTGTACTGATCTGACAAATATTGAATCGATGATTGGCTAAAGTATTCTAGATGATTAAAATAATGCATTTGTGCATCTAAAGAACTATGTCCGCCTATTCTAGCTATAGTGAGCATATTAAACCCTTGAAACATCATATTACAGAAAGCAAAATGCCTTGTATCTAAAGGTTTGATATATTGAAGCGATAGACCATACTTTTTTGTAACTATTTCCTCATAAAAATTTTTTAGTAATGTATATAGTTGTCCTTCTTCAAATCTAGTTTTATCTTTCTTATTCTTAAAAGCATTACCATGGGTCTTTTGATATCGTTGAGATTTGCAGTAATGATAATAAGATAATAGATACTCATTATTTGAGTTTTCATTTGTAATACAGATATACTCTTGAATTAAATCATATATACGTTTACTAATAGTTAGTGTATCAGTTACATCTATATTGTGTATTCTTCTTGCTTGCTTTTTTGCTCTTGGAACTGTTAGTGTATACTTTCCATTATTCTCTTGTGCACATTCTCTAGATAATAAAATGAATTCTTTTATCCGCATGGGAATGATCAATGTAATATTCCACCATAAAATAATAGGGAAATAAATTTCTTTTTCTGCATCTGTCCACTTTTTTTGGAAATCACGTATAATCCAATCGAAAGTTAGTACATCCTTAAAATCAGGCAAATTTCTGACGGTGTTCGTATAACCATAAGCAAATTGTTTACATAAAATGATTAAATCATCTTGTTCCTCGTAACCGATAAAAAGTAAGTATTTTGCTAACGATGTAGCGTATTTGAAAATTACACTTGCTGATTTATTGTTGAGAAAGGTTTCTAATTGATAGTAACACTGGCTATCTTCAAAGCTTTTAGTTACTAAAATTGCTTGTTTTATAAATTGTATTTTCCCCTGTATAGTTTTTAAAGAATTCTCTTGTCTTAGCTCTAATAACACGTAGTAACGTAGAGATTCTTTATATATAGGAAGAGAGTATACATTGAAAGAAATTTTAGTAATTCGCTTATCTTTATCAGCAAGTAGCCAGATAGTGTCTTCGAATCTGTCATTAATAATTACACCTGTTTTTTTAAATTCATCAAACATTTGAGTAAACTTAGCTTGTTTATTGTGAGAGAAAAAGGCTTTACTTAAAGATTCTATATACGATTTTATTCCTACATCAGATATAAACTCTTTATTATATATTTCTAGGTTTTTTAACATTTTTTCAACACCTCTGGGTTATCATATAGACCTAATTAGATACAAAATAATGTTCAAAATGAATGAATGCTTTTTTTATTTCTTGAAACAAAGTATTTAAGCCGACAAAAGAATTTATATAATCCTTGCCAAATGTATCAACAGCTTCTTGTAATAGATGAAGCAACCTTAAAATCCATGATTTCTCTCGCGCTGCTACAGATATGAGGGTTGCACTTTTTAAAACAATTATTCTTTTTGAAATCTCTTCTTGAATACTAATTAATAAATAAACTTTTGGAATCGAATATATACATCCCACACAAGAAGAACTATTTGGAGTTATACAATTAGGATAACTAAAACATTGAATATGTTCTGTATGAGAAGGAGATAAGTCTTTATATAACTTTTCTAACTTGTCTTCTAATGTCTTTAAAGGCATACTAAGAATTTGAAGAGCCATGGACTCGCGTTCTTGATGTTGTGTTTGTAGAAAATAACCAACCTTTTCAAAACTTAAAGGGGTCTGAAAGATTTTTTGTAGCTCTAAAATACGAGCCGTTTCTTCATCTAAACTAATATTATTCTCTTTTTTTATCTGTATAGCTTGAATTAATAAATTGTATAGATACCCAAAGTGACCACGATTAAATAAATGCTCTGTGACATTACTGATAGGTCCATCTTTGTTTGTTGTTTGAATATAGATAGAAGTAGATTCTTGATTAGTATGAGAGCGTGCTCTTTGAGGTAGGGTCAATGCGGTTGCTTTATATTCTGAGTTTTGTGCAGCTTTATGAAATAGATAAGTCATAAAACTTCGATTCATTTTTCGACTTTGAAAATTAAATTTGTAATCCTCAAAAAAAAGTTTGTGAATTACTCCGCTTCTATTACCTAGGTTTATTAATTTACTATCGTCTACTCGTTGTCTGTGTAAATCACAAATGACAATCATTGTAGCAATTGGAATTAACATATCAAAGTTAACTAAAAAACGATTCAAAGCGCCAGTTTTGGAAACAACTAGTCTTTGCGAAGCATATTGATTGATAATTTTTTGAGCTTGTATAGTATTTAATCTGTTGCCATTTTTAAACCATTCGAAAGAAAAATCTCCAGCTAATTCTATATTAATAAAAGGCAGTTCAAGTAAATCCCGAGAACGCCAAGCGTTAGTAAAATGAAGAGAAACATACAACCATGTACCTGCGTATCTTCGATCTTCTATAGCTTGTAACAAGTGCTTTTCTATATTCTTTATGTATTTTTGGCAATAAATAAAATCTTCTAGAGGATAAATTTCTTCATCATTACCTGAAGAGGAAGGTTTAGCTGAAATTTTGTATGTATTAGAAAAAATACAATTACTTAAGTTCTCTTTACAATAATTTAAAAAGTGAACAAAATGCTTTTTATAATTTCCAGAAGAAAGGCTATTGAAAAGCATTTTTAAAGTAGCATCGCTGCAATACATAATATCTTTAGTTAATAATTCTAATAATTCTTTGCAAAATAAACCATATTCACGCGCTTGCATACGTTGTATATGCATATTGGCTTGTGAGGAATTCATTTTACTTAAAAAGAACTCTTCCATTATAAAGATAGTATCTGCTAAAGAAGGGGTATTGAATATAGAGCGAACGGTATGATAAAACACATCTTCTGGTTTTTCAAGCTTTAATAAACGGTATGAATCCGGAGAATTTAAATAGTTATTAACGGCTTCTTTTGATATTACTTTTTGACATTTCCCTTGGTATATTACCCAGATACATCCTTCCCAAATTGTAGAGAATCTTTGTATTTGTGTCTCGTTTAAAAAAAGGAGATTTTGTATCTCTTGAATTGTATAATAATAATCCGGAATAGTTGTCATAAATCTTTGATACGAATCTACCTGTTCTTTAAGGAGCATTATCTGTTTTTTAGTACCATAATTCACAGATTCAAAATTAATATGTTGATTATCTAAAAGCTTATAAAGTGAGCGCCGATTTTTTAAACCTAAAATTTTTGCAGCTTGTGAAAGTGAATAATAATCATTGATGTTGTTTACATTAAAGAATTTTTGTCTCTGTTCTTTAAATTTTTCAACAGAATCTTTTGGAACGTACCATGTAGACTTTATTTTTATAGAGTCTGGGAATGAATTATTATGTATATATTCAATAATTGTACTACGATCTAATTGCAAGTCTTTTATTAAAAAATTCACTGTGTAGTAATTTGATGGATTAAACGGTTGAGTAACTAAAGTGATTATCTCCTGTCTATGTACGTACGTGCGGTTACCTATTACAATTATGTCTTTAAATTTCTTTTTTTTAATTCGATTTTGAACATCCTGTACGCTTAAATGTAGCATGGTTGCTATTTCTTTAGAAGATAAGTAATTAGACTGGAAGTATAAAAAATCATTGACAGCTTTTTCTGGAATGAATTTTTTACCACGTACCATTTTAATTTTGAGATTTGCAACGACCTCTAAAGGATTAACTTTTCGATAAAACCAACTCCTAAGTGATTTTGCATTTATAGAAAGCATATTGGCAGCTTCGTTTATTGTTAATAACTTCATCTTTTCCTCCCCTTAAACTAGTTAATAATCTTTAAACAATTCATCCAATAATTTTTCGATTTCATTCTTTAACTCTACAGTATCAGCCATATAAGTCAGAGCTGAGAAAATACTTGTATCGCCTCTAGACAGAGCTACTTCATAAGGGTTATTTGCAACCTTAGCGATTAGGTTTGTAAAAGTTCCTCTTCCAATGTGAAATGACCATTTGGTATTTTTTAAATTGATGGACATAATAACATCATCTACATTTAATGACTTTGATAATTCCTCTATAAAACATTTTTTCACTTTTTCAAAGTGATATCTAATAGATTTTCCTGTCATCGCTTTACCGTCTCTGTTTACAAAAAGGGGAGTTGTTAAAGGTAAATCAGAGGAGTCATAGATTCCCTTTAATAATCTAAGATGATCTTTATAAAGATGAGGGAGTATATTTTTTATATTATAAACAAATTGTAGGCGCGGCTTTTTAACATAGCTAGTTCCATTCGTATCCTTAATATCTGGTCGAAGTGTTTGTGAAGTTAAAGCTATTTTCATTCCACCTTTTCCGTATGAATCACTATAAGGTGTAATATCTTTTAATGTAATATTAGCAATTTCTCCAATTCTCAATCCCCCAAATATGGATAAGTAGATAGCTAATGCTACAGGTGGAGCGACATGTATAGCCATTCTAATAAAAGATAAAATATGTTTAGGTGGCAAAGTGTGTTCTATCGCTTTTAAACCAGTATATTTTGCATTAGCCGCTTCGTTAGAATATTTTACTTGGAATGGAGATAATTTATATTTTTGCTTAGGGCTATTGGGTATAACAGATTCAGTAAAATCTTTGATTGTATAGTGCCTAGAACATTTTTTTTGTGCTAAAAACTCATAAAAATATACGAGTGATCTTTCTATATTTTTAACACTAGAATTAGTCTTTCTTTTCCATAACAATTCATTTAAAAATGTACTACCATGTTCGAATTTTAATTCTGCTAGTGATGTAAGAAAAAAGTCATTTCCTTTATCAATAAGTATATAATTTAAAAATTGACATAAGTGTATCGCGTGCAATCTTTGTGTATTATAACTTTTATACTTCCAATTTTGAAAAATAAAAGCACTTAGTGGATGAACGATAGAGATTTTCAATGTCTTGTGTTTAAGCATGATTAAAGCATGTTTGCGATAGAATGACTCCTTATCAGTCCCCTTAATTTCTACTAGTGCTGTATCTACACAAAACTGATATTCTTGATTAGATAACGCCTTATATTCGTTAACCAGAATACTGTTCAAAGTTTTCTCCCCTTATTTTAGATTAACTTATTAACCGGTATTTCTATTTATAATTTTCTGATAACCTAATTTTAACTTTATACAATAGTTATGTACACAACATAATGTACATTTTTTAGTAATCTTTGCGATGGATGTGGAAGCAAAAAAGAATAAAGATGGAATAGCGCAGTGGACGTATGACGATATACCCGAGAAGTTATGGGGCATTAGACCGCTTAGTAAATTTTGGGGTATATCGTATAAAACGGAAATGAAATTGAACCGAAAAGGTATACATACAATAGGGGAGTTAGCGCAGTACCCTTTGAAATATTTAAAGCAGTCGTTCGGTGTAATAGGAGAAGAATTACATTTACACAGTAACGGGATTGATTTTAGCAGAATAGCAGAAAAATACGTTCCTGCAACAACATCTATAGCGAAAAGCCAAATATTATTACGTGATTATTCGATAGAAGAGTTCATCGTTATTTTACTAGAGCACATAGAAGAAATTTGTTACAGGTTGAGACGAGAAAAGAAATGCGCGCAAACAATTCATTTTTCGGTTGGATATAGCAAGGAATACGGCGGGGGAATAAAAAAGGCACATACGTTAAATAGAGCAACAAATTTAACAATGGATATATATAATGTTTGTACATATTTTTTATACGAGAGACATACAGGAGAACCAATTCGATCAATAAGTATCTCGCTAACCAATTTAATAAATGAAGGGGAAGAGCAAATTTCGCTTTTCGATAATATTGTACAAAGAGAAAAAGAAATGAGATTAACGAAAGTTATGGACGAAATTCGAACACGGTTTGGTAAGAACAGTATTTTACGAGGGATTTCCTACACAAGCGTCGCAACAGCAAGATATAGAAACACATTATTAGGAGGGCATAAATCGTGAAGAATGCTAACATGCCAAAAGGAAGAGGAATGGTGAAGTGGCAACCGTTTGCTAGTATGCCAGAGCAATTTGCAGTTATTAAAGAAATGATAAAGGAGCAAACGAAAGCCTCGCGTCCAATTGTAACGCAAGATGCAAAAGAAATGATTGAAAATAAGCTAGTAACTTCATTTTTAGGTGAAGAAGAGGTTTTACTTACATATTATAAAGACGGCTATTTATATAAAAATTACATAACAGTCGTGGATATTAATCCATTAAATGAGACGATTACTTGTACAGATGCTTTTCATAATCAAAGACTGTTTAAGTTTGGTGATGTAATTGAAGTGAATTAGAGGGGGAAATAGAAGTGATGACATCTTCCTAACTTAATTATATCATGTAATTTACGTTCGAAATAGACTGTTTCTTCTCATTTACTGCTGTTACAATCAAGAACACATGAATAGTAAGGAGAGGTGCCAAATGAGTTCTTTCGTTCTCGATTTTCAGGAAATAGAAAAAACGCAGCTTTTTCTCGTTGGTGGAAAGGGATTGAATTTAGGGGAGTTATCCAATATTCAAGGGATACAAGTGCCAGAAGGATTTTGTGTTACAACGGTAGGGTATGAACAGGCCATCGGAAAAAATGAAGCGTTTCAAACTTTGTTGAATCAATTAGCAATGCTAAAAATTGAGGAACGAGATCAAATTGGTGAAATTAGTAAGAAGATTAGAGAATTCATTATGGCGGTGGAAATTCCAGTTGATGTAGTGGAATTAGTAGCTTATTATCTTTCGCACTTTGGCGATGAACATGCGTATGCAGTGCGTTCGAGTGCTACTGCTGAAGATTTACCGTATGCCTCGTTTGCTGGTCAACAAGATACGTATTTAAATATTATCGGAAAAGAAAATATTTTGCAGCATATTAAAAAATGCTGGGCTTCTTTATTTACAAATCGAGCGGTTATATACCGAATGCAAAACGGTTTTGATCATAATCAAGTTTCTATATGTGTTGTCATTCAAAAAATGGTTTTCCCTGATGTTTCAGGGATTTTATTTACTGCGGATCCGATTACTTCGAATAGGAAGGTGTTGTCAATTGATGCCAGCTTTGGACTTGGTGAGGCGCTAGTATCTGGATTGGTTTCTGCCGATAATTATAAGATAAAAGAAGACAAAATCGTCGAAAAGGTTATCGCAACGAAAAAATTAGCTATCTATGGACGAAAAGAAGGCGGAACAGAGACAAAGAAAATTGCTCCTAATCAGCAAAAAGTTCAAACACTTACTGAACAACAAATTTTACAACTAGCACGCATCGGAAGACAAATCGAAGCTTATTTTGGTTGTCCGCAAGATATTGAATGGTGCTTAGTTGATGATACGTTTTATATAGTCCAAAGTAGGCCGATTACGACTTTATATCCAATTCCAGAAGTAAATGATGGGGAAAATCACGTGTATATATCAGTTGGTCACCAACAAATGATGACGGATGCGATGAAGCCACTAGGATTGTCCTTTTTCCTATTAACGACGCATGCGCCTATGCGTAAAGCAGGGGGAAGGCTGTTTGTTGATGCTACACAAAAATTAGCTTCACCTGCTAGCAGAGATTTCTTAATAAACACGTTAGGAAAATCGGATCCACTCGTAAGAGATGCATTAACGACTGTAATCGAGCGAGATAATTTTATTACATTGTTACCAGATGATGAAAAAGGAAAGAGTGGTAGTAAAAGTGTGCTACCTGTAAGTCCGCAACCAGAAATCGAAAAAGACCCGGCACTTGTGATGGATCTAATAAAGAATAATCAAGCATCGATTGAAGAGTTAAAACGAAACATTCAAACGAAATCAGGATCAGCGGTATTTGATTTTATTTTAGAAGATATGAAGCAGCAATTACAAAAGATATTATTTAGCCCGCAAAGTACGGCTGTCATTATGGCAGGTATGAATGCTTCGACATGGATCAATGAAAAGATGGAACAATGGTTAGGTGAAAAAAACGCAGCAGACACGCTTTCTCAATCCGTACAAAATAATATTACGTCAGAAATGGGGCTAGCGTTATTGGATGTGGCAGATGTGATTCGGCCGTATCCAGAAGTCATTGCGTATTTACAGCATGTAGAAGATGATAGCTTTTTAGATGAATTAGTTCAGTTTAAAGGCGGGGAGAAAGCTCGAGATGCAATCGATGCTTTTCTAAATAAATATGGAATGAGATGTAGCGGAGAAATCGACATTACGAAAACGCGCTGGAGTGAACAGCCAGCTACAATTATACCGATGATTTTAAATCATATAAGAGACTTTGAATATGGTGCTAGTAAACGGAAGTTTGCAGAAGGGCTGCAGGAAGCTTTGAAAAAAGAAGAAGAGTTGTTAGAGCGATTGCAGCACTTGCCGGATGGGGAACAAAAAGTAGAAGAGACGAAGAGAATGATTCGTAACATCCGCAATTTCATCGGTTATCGTGAATATCCGAAATACGGCATGATTCATCGTTATTTCATATATAAGCAGGCATTACTGAAAGAAGCAGAGAAACTTGTGCAAAATAACGTTATTAATGAAATAGAAGATATATACTATCTAACTTTTGAAGAACTTCACGAAGTCGTCCGCACGAATAAACTAGATGACGAGGTTATTCATAAACAAAAAAATGAGTACAAATTATATGAAAAACTAACACCCCCGCGTGTTATCACGTCTGATGGAGAAATCATTACAGGTAAGTACAACCGAGAAAATCTCCCAGCTGAAGCAATAGTAGGTTTGCCTGTTTCTTCTGGAGTGGTTGAGGGGAGAGCACGCGTTATTTTAAATATGGAAGACGCGAATTTGGAAGATGGAGATATATTAGTTACGGCATTTACCGATCCTGGCTGGACACCTTTGTTTGTTTCTATAAAAGGGTTAGTCACTGAAGTCGGCGGGCTTATGACGCACGGAGCAGTGATTGCACGTGAGTATGGATTACCAGCAGTCGTTGGAGTAGAGAATGCTACGAAATTAATAAAAGATGGGCAACGAATTCGGGTGCATGGAACAGAAGGGTATATTGAAGTGTTATAGTTGCACCTTAGATAATAAAGGGATCAATCACTAATTATAGTGGATGATCTCTTTATTTTTCATCCAGATATTACTAACACGGAACATTGTTGAATCAGAATGTATATCAATTTGAACTAAAGAATATTTTCAAAAATATTACAAATTCAGACAACATCTTGTTAATTGTCTGAATTTTCATTATTATATAAACGTTGTATCGTATTTTATATTGGGGAGGAATAGGGATGAAGAAAAAGCCTTTTAAAGTGCTGTCTACGCTTGCGGCGGCAGCTGTGCTTAGTTGCACATTTGGGTATGGGGGTCAATCTGTTTATGCGGCAACGCCGTCTAATGGAGGAACTTTAAGTCCGATTGATGAAAATTTAATTCAAGAGGAGCGTTTAGCAGATGCGCTCAAGAAACGCGGTGTAATTAGTGAATCTACGTCGAAAGAAGACACATTAAAAGCTGTTGAAAAATACGTAGAGAAGAAAAAAGGAGAAAATGCGGGAAAAGAACCAGCAGCAGGGGATAGTGTTACGAGAGAAGCTGCTGACTTTTTGAAAAAAGTTAAAGATGCAAAAGCAGATGAGAAAGAAAAAGCAGATCAACCTGCTAGTGGTCCAGTAGCGGGACAAGAGCCGGTTAAAGGGGGATTAAACGGCAAAGTACCAACTACTTCAGCGAAGCAAAAACAATATAACGGTGATGTTCGTAAAGATAAAGTTCTCGTATTGCTAGTAGAGTTTGCTGACTTTAAGCATAACAATATTGATCAAGTACCAGGTTATATGTATTCAAATGATTTTAATCCAGAACATTATCAAAAAATGTTATTTGGTAATGAGCCATTTACACTTTTTGATGGTTCAAAAGTACCAACATTTAAACAATATTATGAAGAGCAATCTGGTGGTAGTTATACAGTAGATGGCACAGTAACAAAGTGGTTGACAGTTCCTGGTAATGCGGCAGATTATGGCGCAGATGCAGGAGATGGCGGTCATGATAATATGGGACCGAAAGGACCTCGTGATTTTGTAAAAGAGGCATTAAATGCGGCTGTAGAAAGCGGTATTGATTTATCTGAATTTGACGAATACGATCAATATGACAATAATGGTAATGGCAATAAAAATGAACCAGATGGTCTAATCGATCACTTAATGGTCATTCACGCTGGAGTTGGGCAAGATGGAGGTGGTGGTAGACTAGGTGATGATGCAATTTGGTCACATCGTTGGCACCTTGGAACACCATATCCAATTGAAGGAACAAAAGCAAAAGTTGATAACTGGGGCGGTAAGATGGCAGCATACGACTACACAATTGAGCCAGAAGACGGAGCGGTTGGTGTATTCGCACATGAATTTGGTCATGATTTAGGTCTTCCAGATGAGTATGATACGAAGTACACAGGAGCAGGTGAGCCAATTAACTCCTGGTCTGTTATGAGTGGCGGTAGCTGGGCTGGTAAGATTGCAGGAACAACGCCACCGAGTTTCTCTCCGCAAAACAAAGAGTTCTTTCAAAAGAACATAGGTGGAAACTGGGCCAATATTGTAGAGGTTGACTATAATAAATTAAATCGTGGTATTGGCTATGCGACGTATTTAGATCAAAGTGTAACGAAATCAAATCGTCCTGGTCTGATTCGTGTTAACTTACCAGATAAAGAGGTGAAAGGTATTCAGCCTGCATTCGGTAAGAAGTACTACTATAGTACAAAAGGTGATAACCTTCATACAACATTAGAAACGCCAGTGTTTGATTTAACAAATGCAACAAATGCGAAGTTTGATTACAAATCAATGTATGAAATCGAAACGGATTATGACTTCCTTGAAGTACATGCAGTGAAAGAAGATGGTACAAAAACGTTAGTGGATCGAATTGGTGAAAAGAATGTAAAAAATGGTCTAGACACAACAGATGGTAAATGGGTAGATAAGTCTTATGACTTAAGCAAATTCAAAGGCCAAAAAGTAAAATTAGTATTTGAATATATTACAGATGGTGGTTTAGCACCGACTGGTTTTACTTTTGATAATGCTACATTAACTGTAAATGGAAATGTTGTGTTCTCTGATGATGCAGAAGGAGAAACGAAATTTAAATTAAATGGTTTCGTTGTATCAGACGGTTTTGATAAAAAGAAGCATAACTACTATTTAGAGTGGAGAAACTATGCTGGTGCTGATCAAGCGTTAAAATATAGCAGTGGTGTACCGTATAATACAGGTCTTCTAGTATGGTATGCAGACTCTAGCTTTACAGATAATTGGGTTGGTTTACATCCAGGTGAAGGTTTCTTAGGAGTTGTTGACTCTCACCCAGAGGCAATTGTTGGAACGCTAAACGGAAAACCAACTGTTAAAAATAGTACACGATTCCAAATCGCAGATGCTGCGTTCTCCCTTAACCAAACGCCAGCATGGAAAGTCGTATCTCCAACACGTGGAACATATGATTACAAAGGATTACCAGGTGTAACGAAGTTTGATGATTCTAAATTGTATATAAATGATTTAATCCCAGATGCAGGACGTAAATTACCGAAATTTGGATTGAAATTTGAAGTAGTTGGACAAGCAGATGATAATTCTGCAGGTGCAGTTCGTTTATATCGTTAATAATGTAGAAGCTGTTGAAGGGGAGTCCTTTCAACAGCTTTTTTTTACAGAAATATAAATTTCAAGTTATTAATAAAATAATAGAAATTACTAGCAAGCTGGCTTATTTCTTTAAGCCAGCTGCATAAAAAGGTCCATGAACTGCAATAGTTGATAAAAAGCGAGCAATTTCCTCAGGTGTTTCTTTTTGTCCATTATTTAACCATTGCTGGATGACACCTATATGTGCAGATGCCATATAAGAAGTTAAGTATTCGCTTGGAACAAGTAAATTCTCCTTATTAATGAGAGGACCATTCGTATCTTCAAATAATGTTTTCCACATAAAGTCTTTCAGTTTTGTTTGGAAAGATAAATCGCCTTTCGGACTTAGTACAGCTTTCATAAAATCACTATTTTCATTTAGAAATTCAAGAATAGAAGTGATAAGTATAAATGGCATTGTTGGAGAAGGATTTGTTCCAAGGTCAGCAATAACTTCCGGGAATTTCTGTTTAGCAATGTTAGAAAACTCGTACATAATGTCTTCTTGGCATTTTGTCATTAAATCAAATTTATCTTGATAGTGCGCATAAAAAGTACCGCGATTAATATTTGCTTTCGTTGTAATATCTTTCACTGTAATGGCGTCAAAACCCTTTTCTTCAATTAGCTCCACCAATGCATTTCGTATGGCAGTTTTCGTACGAATAACACGCAAATCTAAATTACTATCGCGCAACGCATGTCCCTCCTTAATTTTACTCAACACATTTAGAAAATGTGTCTTATAACCGACACATTCACGATTTTTGATTATTGTATAAGGTTCAACTCGAACATATAATTCAAAATATAAATAAACAACACGTTGTTGATTATTATAAATCAAATTAAAGGAGGAGAAAAGAAGATGTTTAAAAATAAACTTTTATTGTTATCACCAGTTATTGCACTACTTGTTGTTTTTATTTTTTCATTAACGTTATTTCCAACTGTTCAACCGCAGCCGAAAAACTTGCCAATTGCAATTGTAAATGAGGATCAAGGTATAGAAATTCCGAATCAATCGAAAATGAATATGGGGCAAACAATTGTTGATATGGTGAAAAAATCATCGAAATCAGATGAAGAACCTGCGGTAAAGTGGGTAGAAGTGAAAAATAAGGAAGCAGTTCAAAAAGGGTTAAATAATAAAGAGTATTATGCAGCGTTAGTCATTCCGAAAGAATTTAGCGCAAAACAAGCATCGTTACGAACGCCACAGCCATCTTCACCCGAGATAGAAATATATATTAATCAAGGAATGAATACGGCTGCATCAACTATGGCAGGACAAATATTAAATGGCGTGGTTGATAATATGAACAATAATGTTCGTACGCAAATATTAGAAGGGTTGAAAGCAAAAGGAGCTACTGTAACAACAGATCAAGCTGCGAAATTAGTAACATCTATTGTAAAGAACGTGAAAAATGTAAATGAGGTTGGCAAAAATAGTGCGAACGGTAACTCACCAATATCATTGTTCCAGCCGTTATGGATTGCAAGTTTAGCTAGTGCAGCGATTATTTTTATTGCGATTAGTAAAATGCCAGTAAGCTCAAGAAAAGAAAACTTTCTGTTAAAAGTAAAACAAATCGTAACAGGAGCTATTGCGACACTTGTAATTGGATTTGGTCTTACATGGATTGCAGATGGGATGGTAGGATTAAATATTTCGAACTTCACGGATACAGCTCTATTCTTATCCATTACTTCTTTTAGTTTCTTCTTAATGATATCTGCGGTACTTTCATTAGTTGGGCTAAAAGGAATCGGTTTATTCGCTTTATTACTATTCTTCGGGGCGCCGTTATTATCGTTAGCACCTGAGATGTTGTCTCCGTTTTATCAAGACTGGGTTTACTCATGGTTACCAATGAAATTTATGATTGAAGGCCTAAGAGAAATCTTCTTCTTCGGAAAAGGGTTAAGCTGGAATACACCTGTTACTGTACTCGTTTGGATTGGTATAGTAAGTATGGTTACTATATTAGCAACTGCATTCAAACGTAGTGTAGTAAAAGGGCATAAAACAGAATTGAACGCTTAAAAAAAGCCGTTTCACTAAAATTAGTGAAACGGCTTTTTTGTGATGAAATCTAAAAGCTGAAGAATGAGTATCTGCTGTTGTCGCCTTAGAATTAAGTCGGAATCTCTAAAGATCGCGTACGTTCCAAACAATCTCACCACGTTCATCATCCCACGTACTGTGATGACGCTTAAATCCTATCTTTTCTAGTACCCGGAGGGAAGCGATATTCCAAGCGCCTACAGTCGACCAAAGTTTGTGGCGCCCAGTAGCAATCGCAGCGTCCAGTACAACGGATGCCGCCTCAGTTGCATAACCTTTACCATGGGCGCTGCGGAACAACTCGTATGCAATCTCCGGCTCTTCAAGTGTGGAACGACCGATAATTAAGCCGCAGTATCCGATGAAATCGCCTTCGTCTCTCCTCCGAATAGTGAGAAGGGAAATGCCATTTTCGTCTGCCTTTTTGCGCATCTCAATAAGCCGGCTACGAACGGAATCAACGGCTGGAATGTCCACACCACGTTCGCCAATTAATTTGCTCAGCCAAACGGAATCGGATTCCTCCCACATACTAAGCTCAAGTCTTTCGGTTTTCAGCTGGAAGGCCATAGGTTTAAATAAAGATGGCATAGTGGTACCTCCTAGTTATATGACTGGATTCATAATAGCTTCGCATCTCAACACCACATCTGGTTGGAAACCTGATTCATTCGCGAATTTATAGCAACAGCGTACAAAAAATAGTGATATTTTATCCGCTATTTGCCGTGTAGTAAAATCCCCACTGATTATAGTTTCACTTTATGAATAAGCAATTCCTTTGCAAAATAGACCCTTTTCTTAAACTTTACTTTCAATCTAAAGCCGTCCCGTTATATATACAGGCTCCTACTATTTCTAAATGCATAAAATGTTAAAAGTATGGAGGGATACGATGTATAATCCGAATTATTATGATTGGTATAGACAAAATGATAAGTTGATTAGTGATATTGAAAAAGCTATAAATGGAGAGTATAGCGCTATAAGCTGCTATGCAAAATTAGCGAATATGGCTCCAAATCAAGTAGAACAAAAACAAATTCTTGAAATTCGTAATGATGAAATAAAGCATTTCCACAACTTTGTACAAATTTATATGAACTTAACTGGCAGGCAGCCGAAACCACAAATTACTGAAAACTGCCCAAATACGTATTTACAAGGATTAGAGTTCGCTATACAAGATGAACAAAAGACAGTAGATTTTTATTTGGAAATTTCAGATGAGACATCGGATGCACATTTGAAAGAGTTGTTACGGAGAATAGCTGCGGATGAACAAAATCATGCGGTATGGTTTTTATATTACTTCGTGAAGTCGAAGTGAGCATTAAGAATGAACGACTGATGTGGTGAAGATATTAAAAAATATTTTAAAACGCAGTGAAACAATTGAATGAAATATTTAAATGTAAGCAGAAGGAAACCGTTTCGCTAGTAGTGGAGCGGTTTTTTTATGATGTACATATGTATCGACAAAATATAGTAATTAAATTCGATATATAATGTATGAAACGAAAATGAATAAGTTAGGAGTAGACATATGAAAAGAGGGGTTTTTGTAGATATTCCAAATGAATACAGCAATGTACTTTGGAAAGTGTTAAAGCCTATTGATATTGCTGTATTTGATTGGCGAGTGAGGAATGAAGAGTCCTATTTAATAGCACGTGGTGAATTGGATGAGGCATTATTTCCAGAAGAACCAAGTGTAGTGGAAGGGTTAGCGTTGAAAAAATTAGTTAAAGACAACGTATATTATCTTATTTTTGCAGATTTAAAAGCATATCCTAAAGGAGAAATAGCGATAGATATTGAAACATACGAAGAGTTTAAGGAAAGCAAGTGTGAGGTAGTTGTATTAGCGGTGGATGCTCAATACATACAAATTTATGCGAAAGATCAAAAAGCGATTGAATTGATGTATGAAAACGCACGGAATCAAGGTTTTTATGTTGAATACGTTACAGACGAAAACGATGGTAGAACGCGTTTGTCAGTATGGTAGCAATTTGAAAGGGGAAAGGCAATATGGAGAGAAATATAAGTAAAGAATATGCAATTCGAATTGCTACTGAAAATGAAAGTGATAGTATTATCCTTTTATTAAAAGAGGTAGCACAATGGCTACAATATAAAGAAGTGGATCAGTGGCAGTATCTTTTAGGAGAGGAAGCTACGGCTGAAATACTAGAATGTATAAGAGAAAAATGTACATATGTTGTTCTGAAAGAAGCTGAAATAGTTGGTACGGTTACAGTTTCTCCTAAACAAAATGAATGGGATGAGCGTATTTTTGGTAAGGAGGAAGTTTCTAATTCTTTATACATTCATCGATTTGCGGTGAAACGGAAGTATAAGGGAAATGGAATAGGAGAATGGATTTTACGGTGGGTAGAAGAGAATGTACAACATGACAAAGAGTATTTGAAGTTAGATTGCGTGGGGCATAATCGTACGTTGAATGATTTTTATAAGAAAAATGAGTTTGAATATGTTGGGAGTACGGATGGGCTTAGTAAGTTTCAAAAGAAAAGGAGAATGTGAATGCATCCAATTAACGTAAGTTTAGTTGAAAAGTTAATACAGGAACAGTTTCCTGAATGGGCCCATTTAGAAGTGAAACCTGTAAAGTTTAGTGGGCATGATAATAGGACGTTTCACTTAGGGGATGAGATGAGTGTAAGATTGCCAAGTGATGTGGCATATGCACCGCAAGTAGAGAAAGAAAATAGTTGGCTCCCTATATTAAGTAAGGGGCTTTCTTTACCGATTTCTACACCGATTGCGAAAGGGAATTCGTCTGAAGCGTATCCATGGCCTTGGTCTATTAATAAGTGGATAGAAGGGGATACAGTTACGAAAGAAAATGTTCGTGACTTAAGTGAATTTGCGGCGGACTTAGGATCGTTTTTAGTAGAATTACAATCTATTGATGCGAGTAACGGCCCTTTAGCTGGAGCACATAATTTTTACAGGGGATCGGTATATGATGAAGAGGCGAGAGCTGCTATTGAAAATAATAAGGATGTTTTTGACGAGGCATTATTAAAGCATCTTTGGAATTTAGCACTTAGTTCAACATGGGATCGTGAACCAGTTTGGGTGCATGGAGATGTAGCGCCGGGTAATTTACTCGTTAAAGATGGAAAACTTTGTGCTGTAATTGATTTTGGTATTTTAGGCGTAGGAGATCCTGCTTGTGATGCAGCGATGGCTTGGACGTTTTTTGATGAAAATAGTAGAAATGTATTTAAAGAAGTATTACGCATGGATGAAGAAACGTGGAATAGAGCGAGAGGATGGGCACTTTGGAAGGCGTTAATTACATATGATGCGAATAGGGGTAGTAATGAAAAAGTAGCAGAAGAATCTTATCGTATCATTCAAGTGCTTGTGGATGATTATGAGAGGTAATAGAAAAGCCTATTTTAAAATAGGCTTTTTCATATGATTAAATAGTAGAAATGGAAAGAAGGAATACAACATTATTATACAGAATATTTAGATAATAGGAGGTGTCGAATTTTGAGTGAAATTGAATTAAAGAGTAATGTAATTAAGACAGGGCGAGAGAAGGGGATTATTCTTCGGTTTATACTTGCTAGTCTTGTTGGAGTGTTTATGTTTTTCGTTCCTGTTACGATAAACGGTGCATCGTCTATTATGATTGATCATATCGTATCGTGGATCAGGGCTTCCGTTCCAGGCGTAGTACCTTATTATGCATTGTTTGTTATGGCGATTGGTGCGATTTATCCATTTTATACGAAGAAATGGAATGCATCTATCGTAGACATTTGTTTTTCTATTTTAAAAGTAGTTGGCGTTGTTTTTGGCATATTATATTGTTTAAAAGTAGGACCAGCTTGGTTCTTTGCGCCAGATGTTGGGCCGTTTTTGTATGAGAAGCTAGTCATATCAGTAAGTTTGCTCGTTCCAATTGGTTCGGCATTTTTAGCGTTATTAGTTGGATATGGATTGCTTGAATTTATCGGTACATTTTGCCGTCCGATTATGAGGCCATTATGGAATACGCCAGGGAGATCGGCGATTGATGCAGTTGCTTCCTTCGTTGGAAGTTATTCGCTTGCCCTTCTTATTACGAATCGTGTGTATAAAGAAGGAAAGTATACGACAAAAGAAGCAGCAATTATCGCTACAGGATTTTCTACAGTATCCGCTACATTTATGATCATCATCGCAAAAACATTAGATATTATGCATTTATGGAATGTTTATTTTTGGACTACGCTTGTTGTAACATTCATCGTGACTGCTATCACCGTAAGAATCCCGCCCCTTAGTAGAAAACCAGATACATATGTAACAGAAGAAGGATTTCCAGAGCCTGTTTATAAAGAAAAAATGCTAGAACGTGCTTGGGAGGATGCGTTAGAAGTATCAAAGTCTGCACCGAGCATTATGAACAATATTGCAGTGAATTTAAAAGACGGATTTATTATGACGATGGGAATTTTACCAACTATTATGTCAGTAGGATTAATTGGTATCGTCTTAGCGAAGTTCACGCCAATATTTGATTGGATCAGTTATATTTTCTATCCGTTTACATGGCTATTACAATTACCGGAAGCAGACTTAGCTGCTAAAGCTGCATCAGTTGGTATTGCAGAAATGTTTTTACCGTCATTATTAGTAGTAAGTGCACCACTTGTGACAAAGTTTGTCATTGCAGTTGTTTCCGTATCATCTATACTGTTTTTCTCCGCTTCCATTCCTTGTATATTATCGACAGATATTCCGTTAAAAGTATCGGAACTTATTATTCTCTATGTACAAAGAACGATATTAACGTTACTGATTATTACACCGATTGCTTATTTGTTGCTTTAAAGTTTTAAAAAGATAAATCTATAACAAAAGAAGCCTTCTGTAAAAGGAAGGCTTCTTTTGATTAAAAGCGGGGTATTTTTATTTATTTTTCGTATATGACGTAATGCTTCTCAAGAAGATTCCTAGTCCTGCAAAAAAGAATCCTAAGCATAATAAGCTGCCTGGCGTTCCCCAAGTAATTTGATCTAGCATTTTTATCCCCTCCCGTTTATTATTATATAGAATTTATTGGGATTTACCAGAATTTTCTTTTTTTATAATTGCGATATTAATGTTTATCGATGATCTATCCCACCCTAGATATGCAGAGTATATTCGAAAAATGATTCTTTCAATTATATTCTTTTATTATTATAAAACGTTTTTATTTTATATGATATAGTAACAACAAAGGGGGCTTAAAAATGGAAATTATTCACGAAAGAGCAAAGTTGCGGTTAATGGATAATACTGATGTCGAAACTTTGTTTTCGATTGTAGAAGGAAATCGGGATATTTGGGCGTATTTAATCTCTAAAATGGATAGTGTGCAAGATATGCAACAATACGTTCAAAAAGCGATAAAGGGTTACGGAAGAGGTACTCAAATACCTTTCATAGTCGTAGATCAACAGTCGAATAAGATTGTAGGAAGTACACGTTTATATAATATTTCAGTAGAAGATAAGACAGTTGAGTTAGGGCAAACATGGTATCATCCGAGTGTGCAACGTACGAGTATAAATACAGAGTGTAAGTATATGCTTCTTCAGTATGCTTTTGAAAAATTGCATATGCTGAGAGTGCAAATTAAGACGGATGCAAGAAATGAAAAAGCACAACGAGCAATTGAAAGGTTAGGCGCAGTAAAAGAGGGTGTGCTTAGAAATGAAAGAAAATTACCGAATGGTTATGTGAGAGATGCGGTGGTGTACAGTATTATCTCGAGTGAATGGCCAGGCGTAAAAGAACAATTGTTAGAAAAATTAGAGTTGTATAAAGAAAAGTTATAATTCGTGTTTTGAAAGGTATATTGTTCGTGAGGCATGAAAAATATACCTTTTTTCTTACAAAATGCTACTTTATTTTAATTCCTTTTGTTTCATCGTTCCCTTCTGAGAAAAAATTCGTTACAATGTAGTTGTATGGTAATAAACTTATGAATTTAAAAAATGTAATGAAAACCGCAAATGAAAATGAATTGATAATCCTCAATTTTAAATGAAAACCCTTTTATACATAAATAACAAGTAAAGTTCCTTCTTTTAAATAAACTCAAACAAAACGATTTGATATAAATGTTTTTTATAGAAGTATGGATGATGTACGGAGGCAATTACAAATGAAAGAAAATAAGAAGAGTAAGAAAAGACGAATCTTTCAAGTATTTTTACTAATGATTTGTTCTGCTATTTTATATGTAAGTTATGCAGCTTACGATATTTGGAGTTATCGTTTTAAAGCAAATGATGACGTGAAAACGGATGCTGGTATCGTACTAGGAGCAGCTTCATGGAACGGAAAACCATCTCCTGTATTTAAAGAAAGAATTAATCATGCGATTTCTTTATATAGGAACGGAAATATTAAAAAGATTATTTTTACAGGTGGTACAAAGTTCGAGGCAGAACTTGAGGAAGCACGTACTGCAAGAGTATATGCAATGAAACAAGGTGTAAAAGAGGAAGATATTTTAATTGAAACTAAATCCCTTTTCACTGAAGAAAATTTAAAAAATGCGAAGCAAGTTGGAATAGAGAACGGCATACAAACATACACGATTGTAAGTGATCCACTTCATATGAAACGCGCAATGAGAATCGCAAAACATATTAATATTGAAGCGTATGCTTCACCAACGCCGACATCAGCATATAAAACGTTAGATACAGAAATACCATTCTTCTTTAAAGAATTATTCTCGTATATTGGATATGTAACCTCGTTGCCGTTAAAGGCATTAAAGGGAGACTAATAAGAAAAGAACCTATCGTTAAATAGGAACTTTTCTTATTAGTCAAAAACATTGTATTTTTATCGGAATAGTGAAACAATAGAGAGGTAGCTTCATATAATCATAATGACAAAATGAACGGTTTATGAATCGAGCATAAAGTGAAACTTTAATCAGTGGGTGGGTTTCTCACTGATTATTAGTTGAACCAATCGGGCGTTTACGGGCAGTTGATCTCCCACCTAACTTCCTTTGCTTCACCTGAATTTTTAGGTGGGAGTTTTACTGCCCGTTAATGCGGGATAAAGGAGATTATAGTATGGCACTCTCATTTGTTGAAACAGAAGAACAGTCTTTAATTATTGAGAAAATAAATAAATTGATTCCGAAGTTCATGGAAAGGGAGCATCAGCTAAGTGAATTAGGATCATTTCCGTATGAAAATATAAATGATTTGAAAGATATCGGATATACGAAATTAACGTTACCGAAGGAATTTGGTGGTAGTGCGATTTCTTTATATGACTTCGTTTTATTTCAAGAGAAAATCGCGGAAGGCTGCGGAGCTACTGCATTATCGATTGGCTGGCATCTTGGCATTGTGAAAGAGCTAGCGGAAAATCGCTCTTGGAATGATGAGATGTTCAAATGGTTTTGCGAAGAAGTATGTAATGGTGCGCTCTTTAACAGGGCAGCAACAGAACCGAAAACAGGGAGTCCGACGCGTGGCGGCAAACCAGAAACAATAGCGGTTCAACAAGGCGAGAAGTGGGTTATAAATGGAAGGAAAACTTTTACAACGATGGCGCCAGTACTTAATTATTTTATTATTTCAGCGAGTATTGAAGGCCAAGAAGAAGTTGGTGAGTTTGTCATTCCAAGAAATACACTCGGTGTATCTATTGAAGAAACGTGGGATAGTGTTGCAATGAGAGGGACTGCTAGCCACGACCTTGTCTTACAAAATGTAGAGATAGAAAGCCGCTTTTTTACGGATGTGAAGGGCGGAAAAGTAAAACAAAAGGGTATTGGCTGGTTGCTACATATACCAGCATGTTATTTAGGAATTGCACAATCAGCAAGAAATTATGCAGTTCAATTTGCGGGATCATACAAACCAAATAGTTTAAATCATTCTATTAGTTTATTGCCGAATGTTAGAAGATTAGTTGGAGAATTAGAACTTGAGCTTATGCAAGCTCGTGTCTTTTTATATCAAATTGCGAAAAAGTACGATGAGGCAGAAGATAAACTATCACTGCAAGAAGAATTAGCAGCCGTGAAATATGCTGTAACAAATGCGGCGATATCCATAGTGGATAAATCGATGCGCATCGTAGGAGCAAAAAGTTTATCAGAAAAAAATCCGCTTCACCGTTATTATTTAAACGTTAGAGCAGGACTACACAATCCGCCGATGGATGATGCAACACTATCTATGTTGGCGGATGCGGCGTTTCGGTCGTAGGTTTTTTAGCTTGAATTTTATTGTCTATGTACAATATAGTTGTTTTGAAAGCACGGGTTTGATTAGTAATCAAACCCGTGCTTTTTATGTGTATGAAGTACTTGGTTGGGATGTAGGTTTTTAATATAAATGATTATCATGTTTTTTTGATTGTGTCTTGTTGAAAAATTCTTATTGTAATGCCAGTTTGGAGGCTGTATAAACATTTTTCGTATTTAATCCCAAATTAATGGTCTTTCTAAGTTTACCATTCGTAAATATTGTAAAAATTGACCTGTATGGACCGCATCATGATAGGCAATTCGTAATAGCATATCACCTAAATATCGTTGATAGCCAACATCGCTTCTATCAATAAGCCTTGAATCTAGCTCGGCTATGCTTATTGATTGAACATATTCTATGAAGTCAGTAAAGTATGATTGTGCCAATTCAATTTCTTTTTTTACACAAGTAATTGGCTCGTCATTATACGGGATACGTATGTCGTTTATTGAACCGTTGTTTTTTATAATCATATGATAGTAAAAAGTTGAGCTCCATACGTGACGAATCATTTCACCAAAGGACATAGCCTCAGGATCAGGCTTCCAATTAAGAAAATTATCGGGAAGAGAATTCCATAATTTTTCTGAGCGCCTTCTCGTTTCTTTTAAATTTAATATACTAAGATCAATTGCATTCATAATACATTCTCCTTTACTATTAAACTTAAAATAATTGTATCAATTTAATAGTTAGGGTATCATCGAAATATGAATGTATATCCGAATATCTCATATATAGCTAAACTAATTGCTGAACCTACAAGAGCAATCATCTTAGATTGTCTAATGAATAATCAGGCACTACCTGCTAGTGAATTGGCTTATATGGCAAAAGTGTCACATCCAACAATTAGTTCGCATCTTTCTAAATTAGTAGAAGGGAATTTACTTACAGTTGAACAACATGGTAGACATCGTTACTATCGACTTGCTAATCAAGAAGTTGCAGAAGTGCTTGAAAAGTTAGGGACAATTGCACCAACAGTTCAAGTTCGCTCTTTAAAACAATCAAGCCAACTAAAACAAATTCGTTATGCTCGAACTTGTTATGATCATCTTGCAGGCAAACTCGGTGTAGAGATAACTGAAAAATTACTAGATAGGCAATTTATAATTTTAGAGGATGGAGAATACATTGTAACGGAACAAGGTAAGAAATGGTTTCTGAATTTTGGAATAAATGTTAATGAGGCAGATACAAAAAGGAGGGTATTTGCAAAACCTTGCCTTGATTGGAGTGAACGGCGCTACCATATTTCGGGTTGGTTAGGGTCTGCGATTGCAAAACTACTTTTTGAACAGGGATGGATTACGAAAACGGATAAGAACCGAGCTGTCCATCTTACAAAGAAAGGTGTAAAGTTATTGGAAGATCAATTAGGCATAGATATGAAAACTGAGGAAAGAAAAGCTTGAAATTAGAAAAGTCCGTTAAAATGACGGGTTTTTTCATTATGGTAGGAGTGTACATGAATAATAGGATGTCACAAATAATTGTTGGCAATAAAAAAATCTTTCTTTTCATTCTTCTTTTTTAAGTTTTAAAGGAGAAAGCTAGGCTTCTTATTTTTACTAATGTTATAATAAGAAAAAAGCACGAAAAGAGGTCATCTCATGCTAGAGGTTATTGCAACATGTTTAGAAGATGTAAAACGAATTGAAAGTGCTGGCGGGAAGCGGATTGAATTAATTTCATCTTATACAGAAGGTGGTTTAACACCGAGTTATGCTTTTATAAAAAAAGCGGTAGAAGCGGTAAGTATACCAATTCATGTTATGATTCGTCCGCATGCGAAGTCTTTTACATATACGGAAGAAGAAATTGAAATGATGAAAGAAGATATTGTAGTTGCTCAGAAATTAGGAGTAGCTGGTGTTGTATTAGGTGTATTAAATGAACGAAATGAAGTGGATGAAGGGAAATTAGCGAACTTACTATCTGTTGTAGATGGAATAAATGTAACGTACCACCGTGCGATAGATGATATAGAAAATCCAGTAGAAGCAATGAACACTTTAAAGAAGTTTCATAAAGTGACTCACGTTTTAACTTCAGGTGGACAAGGAAATATAGTAGAGAATATTCCGGTGCTTACAGAAATGCAAAAGGTAAGCGATGGTCAAATTCAGCTTGTAGCTGGAGCTGGGGTGACGAAAGAAAATATAAAGCGATTGCTAGATGAAACTGGAATTTCGCAAGCTCATGTCGGTACAGCGGTAAGAGAAGGAAAATCATGTTTTTCTGAAATAGATCCTAATTTAGTACAAGAATTAGTTGAAATAATAAAATAAGTGCTTAAGAAAGAGGAGAAACGATGAAGGAAAATACGAAGAAAGAATTATTCTCTTGGGCTAAAACGATAGGGTTTACCCTTGTATTAATTGCTATTATTCGCGGTGTTTTATTTACACCTTCTTTAGTACAAGGTGAATCAATGATGCCCACTTTAAAAAATAACGAACGAGTTCTCGTGAATAAGATTGGTTATAGTATAAGTGGATTAGATCGCTTTGATATTATCGTCTTCCACGGAAAAGAAGGATACGATTTAGTAAAACGAGTAATTGGTTTGCCAGGCGATACAGTTGAGTATAAAAATGATGTTTTATATGTAAACGGAAAAGCGATGGAAGAACCATATTTAAAAAAGTTTAAAGAAAAAGCAGTAGGCCGTGTATTAACTCCAGACTTTACGTTAGAACAAATCACAGGGAAAACGAAAGTGCCAGAAGGCCAAGTATTTGTTTTAGGGGATAATCGTGAAGTTTCTAAGGATGGTCGCATGTTTGGCTTTATTTCAGAAGATGAAATTGTCGGAAAAGGACAAGCTGTTTTCTGGCCGTTGGAACAAGTAAGAGCGTTATAAAGAAAAAGTATGGGAGAAATATTCTTCCGGTGGATTTAAATTACATTTTTTTGTAAAACTGAATGTTCAATTAAGAAAGACAGAGGTCATTTTGATTATTACTTTTCAAAATGGCCTCTGTTTATTTGAAGATAGTATTGCAAGGAGGGAATTTAAATGATAAAGAAAGAATCAGAAATTATCTTAAACAGGAAAGGAGCCAGGAAAGTAAACGAAATTCCTAAAGAGGTCTTACAATTACTACAGCAAGGGAAAGTAGAAAGTGTTAATCTAACAGAATGGCTAGCTATAAATCATATTGAACTACTTAAAAATGTCTTACCTTCAATAGGACTCAAGAATAGTTTGGAATGTATAGTAGCTGAATTAGAAAAACAGAACGTTGAAACAGGAATGAAAGTCATACGAATAACAGGGACTTTATTGGATGAAATTATACTCAAAGAGAATGATGGAAACAAGGAAGACGTACTGTTAAAATTATCTAATCATATTTCAGATAGTGTACGATGTTGGGCAGCGTTTATGAATAAAAAATCAAATGACACATTAAAAGATACATTAACATACATTCGACCTTTTGCGGCGGATCATCATTTTGGTGTTCGAGAAATTGCTTGGATGTCTATTAGAGAAGAACTTTCACAAAATATAGAAGAAAGTGTGGAATTGTTAGTAGAATGGGCAAAAAGTGAAGATGAGAATATTCGCAGGTTCTCTGTAGAATCTATTCGTCCTCGAGGTGTATGGAGTAAACATATTGAAATATTAAAACAAGAACCTGAAAAAGCACTTCCTATTCTTAATTTACTTAAATCAGATCCATCAAAATATGTACAAGATTCGGTTGGAAACTGGTTAAATGATGCAAGTAAAACTAAACCGGATTGGGTAATGAACCTGTGTAAAGAATGGGAAAAGGATGCTGACATAAAATCAACTAGTAGAATTATTAAAAAAGCTAAAAGAACGATTTTGAAAAATAAGTAATATACAACTAATAGACTCGGTAGTTGTACGAAGGAACATTCAATCATGTTAAAAAAGAATAATTTGAATAACTATGAGAAGAGCATGTATTGATCAATACATGCTCTTTATATTTACTTTTTTATTGCAGTTTTTATTCTAATAGTTTTGTAGCAATGTGAACTTTAGAAATTGAACCGTCGTGATTTCTAGGGTTAATTTTATATTCACTGTCAGGAAGCGAATCACTCCAATATAAATTACATTCACTAATAGTTCATTCTTCACGTGTTAAAGTTTTTTCAATCATCCAAGAGCCTTTCATTTTATATAAATCACATATTATTTTTGTTTTTTAATAGCGGACAAAATATATCGGATTATGTACGTGAAAAAAATATTGATAGAATTGAAAGAATATTTTATAATTTTAAATTATATGTTTGTTTCGAAAAACGGAATTTAAGTTCCGTAATTCGGAACGAAAGGGAGATAGAATGAGTATAAATAAAACGGCAGTTAAGACAATGGATATTTTAGAGTTGTTTTATGAGCATGAAGAGCTAAGTTTAACTGAGATGGTTCAGCTTACAAATATGCCGAAAACATCTGTTTATCGTTTAATTGGCTCGTTAGAAGAGATGGAGTTTTTACAAAAAAACGAAAAGGGGAAATATCGTTTAGGGGTCGTATTTTTACGGTTCGGTCAACTTGTTTCACAACGATTATCAGTAAGGAATATAGCAATTCCTTATATGAAAGAACTTAGAGATAGTTTAGGACAGGCAGTTAATTTAATAATTCAAGATGGTAATGACGCAATTTATGTTGAAAAGATGGAAGGTGTTCAGCCAGTACGCGTGTATACGGCGGTTGGAAGAAGAGCACCGCTTTATGCTGGTGCATGTCCGAGAATTTTACTATCGTATTTTTCTGAGGAAGAGAAACGGAGATACATAGAGGAAGTGGATTTAAAACAGTTTGCAGATGGAACAATTGTGGATAAGGAACAATTGCTAGAAGTGTTGCAAATGGCAAAAAAGGAAGGCTACACAATTAGTTATTCTGAGTTAGAAAATCATACAGCCGCAATAGCAGCGCCCATTTTCGCAAGTGATGGAACGGTTGTAGCAGGTATGAGTATTTCGGGATTAGCAATTGAGTACAGCGAAAGTAACATTTCATATTTTATCGCGAAGGTGAAAGAAACAGCGCATCGCATTTCGAAAGAACTCGGCTTTTTGGCATAGAAAGAGGGAGTAGGATGAAATTTTCTGCGTTAGGGGATCAAGCAATTATTGTTACATTTGGTGAAGAAATTAAGATGGATATATATGAGAAAGTACAGCGGTTATTTCAAGCACTGCAGCAACATCCGTTTGCAGGAATGATTGAGTGCGTTCCGTCGTTTACTTCATTAGCTGTTTACTACAATGTATACGAAGTATGGAAGAGAAATGAGAGAAGTGAAAGGCCATATGATTACGTTCGCCAGTATATAAAGGAGCTGTGTGATTCTTATAAAGAAGAAGTGAAACAGGATGTGAAACATATTTCTATACCAGTGTGCTACGGGGGAGAATATGGACCTGATTTAGAAGAGGTTGCGCATTATAAAGGTTTACAAGTAGAAGATGTGATTCGAATACATAGTGAAACTACATATTTTGTATATATGCTAGGTTTTACACCAGGGTTCCCGTATTTAGGAGGACTTTCAAAAGAATTAGAAACACCTAGAAAAGAAACACCACGGTTACAAATCTCTCCTGGTTCAGTAGGTATTGGCGGAAATCAAACAGGTATATATCCGCTTGAAACACCAGGAGGATGGAATATTATCGGCCGAACTCCTATTTCATTATTTAATCCAGAAGAAGAAATACCAACATATATTCAAAGTGGTATGTATTTACGATTTATCCCAATAACGAAGGAAGAGTACGTATCATTTGAGGGGGCTAAAGAATGGATGTAGAAGTTTTGCATGCAGGAATGTTTACAACAGTCCAAGATTTAGGACGATCTCATTATCAACAATACGGTGTGCCAGTTGGCGGGGCGATGGATCAAAGTGCACTTCGGATGATCAATATGTTAGTTGGTAATGAAGAGAATGAAGCGGGACTCGAAATGACGATTATGGGACCTAAGTTGTTAATAAAGAAAACGACTTTACTTGCGATTGGCGGAGCAGATATGGAACCGTTATTGAATGGAGAACGTATCCCGTTATGGCGGCCCATTTTAGCAGAAGAAGGTAGTATGCTTTGTTTTGGAAAAGTGAAAAGTGGTTGCAGAGCGTATGTAACTTTTGCGGGTGGCATCCATATTGAGCGTACAATGGGAAGTAAAAGTACGTACATACGTGCTGCGATTGGCGGTATAGAAGGAAGAATGTTGAAAAAGGGTAACTACTTCCAAATTGGTGCACAACCAGAAATGGCGAGTCGTTTCATTCAAGACTTACAAAAAGATGCGAGAATAAAAACGAAATGGGCAATTAGCAACAGCGTACTACCAAAGTATAAGAAACATCCAAAGCTTCGTGTCATAACTGACTTTGAATATGATCAATTTACAGAAGAAAGTAGAAAGGCATTTTTTACGAAAGAGTATAAGGTATCTAATTATGCTGACCGTATGGGCTATAGGGTTGAGGGAGAAGTTTTAAATAGGATTGAAGAAAAAGAGATTTTATCGAGTCCTGTTACATTTGGAACCATTCAAGTTCCTAATGGTGGACAGCCGATTATATTAATGGCAGATAGGCAAACGACAGGTGGCTATCCGAGAATGGGAAATATCATTTCAGTAGATTTACCTCTTCTTGCCCAGCTAAAGCCGGGGGACTATGTTTCTTTTGAGAAAATTATGCTTGAAGAAGCGGAACAATTGTACATAGAACAAGAAGTAAATATAAATCTCTTAAAGAAATTCATCGCTTTACGAAGCTGAAATTAGGAGGAATACATTGTGACTACAATTGATTTAAACTGTGATTTAGGAGAAAGTTTTGGCGCTTATAAAATGGGGAATGATGATGAAATTCTTCCGTTCGTTTCCTCTATAAACGTTGCTTGCGGTTTTCATGCGGGTGATCCGTCTGTAATGAGGAAGACGGTTGAAAAGGCAATGCAGCATAACGTAGCGATAGGGGCACATCCTGGTTTTCCAGATTTAATTGGATTTGGTAGAAGAAACATGAATGTTTCAGCAAGTGAAGTATATGATTATGTTTTATATCAAATTGGGGCACTAGACGGGTTTGTAAAAGTGGCTGGTGGGGAGATGCATCATGTGAAACCGCATGGCGCTCTATATAATATGGCGGCAACTAATCCGGAAATTGCAGATGCAATCGTAAAGGCAATTTATCATATTAACCCAAATCTATTACTTTACGGATTAGCAAATAGCGAGGCGTTTATACAGGCTGCAGAAAAATACAATGTAACTCTCGTACAAGAGGCTTTTGCGGATCGTACATATAAGCAAGATGGTACGTTAACGAGCCGTACAGAAGAAAATGCGCTTATAAAAGATGAAGACGAAGCGATAAAGCAAGTGCTTCAAATGGTGAAAGAAGGCCATGTAAATGCGGTCAATGGAGAGAAAGTAGCAGTTCAGGTGCAAACAATTTGTTTACACGGTGATGGGGAAAAAGCAGTGCAATTTGCGGGGGGAATATACAGAACATTCGAACTTAATGGGGTTTCTATTTGTGCACCGAAATAAAAAATGAGAGGAAGTGCTAGAAATGATTAAATTAATCGGGATACTACTTGTTGCAGTGGGCTTTTTATTTAGATTAAATACACTTTTAGTAGTTATGGTTGCAGGTATTGTTACTGGTATGGTTTCAGGATTAAGTTTTTATGATGTGATCAGCATGTTCGGCAAATTTTTCATAGAAAATAGATATATGTCTATGCCAATTATATTAACTTTACCGGTAATCGGAATTTTAGAGCGTTACGGTTTAAAAGAAAGAGCAGAAGCACTTATAACGAAATCAAAAGGAGCAACAACTGGAAGAGTATTAATGTCATATTTTACGATAAGAGAATCATCAGCAGCACTAGGGCTTAATATTGGTGGGCATGCACAAACGGTAAGACCGCTCGTTGCACCGATGGCAGAAGGGGCCGCGCAAGGTAAATACGGTAAACTTCCTGAAAAATTAAGAGAAAAGATTAAAGCAAACGCAGCGGCTGCTGAAAATACAGCTTGGTTTTTCGGAGAAGATATTTTCATCGCAACTGGAGCTATTTTATTAATGAAAGGATTCTTCGATTCAGTAGGTATGCATGTCGGAGTATGGGATATGGCACTTTGGGGCATTCCAACTGCAATATCTGCACTTATTGTAAGCTGGATTAGATTTAGAAGGTTTGATAAATATATAGAGAAAACAATGAAGGCAGAAGGAAAAGAAGAGAAGGAGGCAATTTAATATGAACATCATCACAATGGATACAATCTATTATGTATTAGGGATAATCGTTGCTTTTATCGCTGTTCGTATCGCATTCGATCGTGAACATCCAAACAGATTCGGTTCTAGTTTATTTTGGGCATTGTTTGCAGTTACATTTTTATTCGGAAATGTAATCCCTTCGTTTTACGTTGGCTGTATAGTGCTCGCTATGGTCGTTTTAGCTTCACTAAATAAAGTAACAAAATCAGAGGAGAAAGAAGTTCCAGTACAAGAACGTGTAAAACATGCTGAGAAATTAAAAAATAAAATTTTTATGCCTGCACTTTTAATTCCTATTTTTACAATTATCGGTACGTTGACGTTAGGGAAAATTAAATGGGGTAATGTCTCTCTTGTTGATCCAGATAAAGTAACATTAGTTGCATTAGCGCTTGGTGCATTACTCGCATTCGTTGCGGCGATGCGTATTACAAAATCAAAAATAACAACGCCTGTACAAGAAGGAAGCAGACTATTACAAGCTGTCGGCTGGGCTGTAATTTTACCACAAATGTTAGCAGCACTTGGCGGTATATTCGCGAAGTCTGGCGTTGGACAAGTTGTTTCAGATTTAGTCGGACAAGTGTTACCGACAGAGTATCCGTTCGTTGCTGTTATGGCGTACTGTTTAGGCATGATGCTATTTACAGTCGTAATGGGAAATGCATTCGCAGCGTTTGCTGTTATTACTGGCGGAATTGGCTTACCTTTAATAGTTCAAATGCACGGCGGAAACCCAGCAATTATGGCAGCACTCGGTATGTTTGCTGGATATTGCGGAACGCTGCTTACACCAATGGCAGCAAACTTTAATATCGTACCTGCGATGCTTTTAGAGCTAAAGGATAAAAATGCGGTTATTAAAGCACAAGTACCAATTGCTCTTTCAATTTTTATCATAAATATGTTTATTATGTACGGCCTTGTATATCGTTTCTAATTAGGAGGATAAAACTATGAAAACAGTATTATTAACAGGGTTTGATCCGTTTGGCGGAGAAAATATCAATCCAGCTTGGGAAGTAGCAAAAGGTTTGCATGAAAAAACAATTGGAGAATACAAGATAATAAGCAAACAAGTACCAACTGTATTTCATAAATCAATAAGCGTATTAAAAGAGTATATAGAAGAACTAGCGCCGGAAATTATTATATGCATTGGACAAGCTGGGGGCAGACCAGATATTACGATAGAACGTGTCGCAATTAATATTGATGATGCAAGAATTGCTGATAATGAAGGGAATCAGCCGGTAGATGTACCGGTTGTAGAAGAAGGACCGGCTGCCTATTGGTCCACACTCCCGATGAAAGCAATTGTAAAAAAACTTCGCGAAGAAGGCATACCGTCATCTATTTCACAAACGGCAGGTACATTCGTTTGTAATCACTTATTCTATGGACTTATGCATGAACTAGAGAAACATGATAAGAAAATAAAAGGCGGATTCATTCACATTCCGTTCTTACCAGAACAAGCGAGTAATTATCCAGGACAACCGAGTATGTCACTTTCTACTATTCGTAAGGGGATAGAATTGGCAGTTGAGGTAACGACGATAGTTGAGGTAGATATTGTAGAGGTTGGGGGCACGACGCATTAAATAAAACGAATCGTACAACACCTCCTGTAAACAACTGGTATAATAAGAATAGGAAAATACATAGAGGTGATTTTTGTGCAACAATTTGAAGAAGTACGTTCAATTTTAGAAAAAGCGAAGAAAATTACAGTATTAACAGGCGCAGGTGCAAGTACGGAAAGTGGTATCCCAGATTTTCGTTCAGCAAATGGATTGTATGCTGATGCGAATGTGGAGATGTACTTATCAAGAGGGTACTATAACCGAAGTCCGAAAGAATTTTGGAAGCATTATAAAGAAATTTTTCAAATTAATACGTTCCATCAATATAAACCAAATCGTGGCCATCGCTTTTTAGCTGCGCTAGAAGAACAAGGGAAAGATATTACGATTTTAACGCAAAATATTGACGGTTTACATCAATTAGGTGGCAGTAAGCATGTCATTGATTTACATGGAACACTTCAAACAGCACATTGTCCAAAATGTAAATCTGGATATGATTTACAGTATATGATTGATCATGAAGTACCGCGTTGTGAGAAGTGTAATTTCATTTTAAATCCAGACGTTGTTTTATACGGAGATACATTGCCGCAATATCAAAATGCTATCAAACGTTTATATGAAACAGATGTGCTTATCGTTATGGGAACGTCACTAAAAGTACAGCCTGTCGCTTCATTCCCGCAAATTGCAAAGAGGGAAGTGGGAGCAACAACTATTTTAGTAAATGAAGAGTTAACAGGACAGGAATATAACTTTGATTTTGTTTTTCAAAATAAGATTGGTGAGTTTGTTGAAGGGTTATCGTCGGTTAAATAAGTTATTATTTTTATGAAAAACTGAGGTGTATAGAGAACACCTCAGTTTTTTTGTTTGAATAAAATTCATGTTATGACGTATGAAGGGGAATGGTAATAAATAGGTTATAAAATTAAAAAACTGAAAATTAAATCTTTTATTTCTTTAGTAATTAATATAAAATTCTATATATATCATAGAAATAAATTTGATACATAATGATTTTGCGTAGAAATGTTAATAGAATGAAGCGAGGGAGCGAAATGAGACAGAAAAAGGAGCAGAAAAAACAATCGAAAAAGAAAAAGACTCATATTCCATTTCGGTTAAATGTACTATTTTTTATTGTCTTTCTTTTATTTTCAGCTATTATAATTCAATTAGGTAAAGTACAAATCATTGATGGAGAAACGTATAGAAATGAAGTAAACAAAAAGGAAGATGTAACGGTAAGCACTCCCGTTCCTAGAGGGAAAATGTTTGATCGGCAAGGTCACGTTATTGTAAATAATAAACCATTGCGAACCGTTACATATACGAAAATGAGAGGAGTAGACTCAAAAGAAGTTTTACAAGTAGCAAGAGATTTAGCCAAGCTAATTGAAATGTCGCAAGAGGACATGGATAAGTTAACAGAGACAGATAAGAAAGATTTTTGGATGCAGTTAAATGAAAAGCGGGCAGCAGCGAAAGTAACGAAAGAAGATGAGAGTAAATTTAGAAAGCAAGAAATAGAAGGAAAAGAATTAGATAAAAAAGTAGAAGAACTGCGCCGGGAAAGAATTACGCAAGAAGAATTAAATGAGCTTTCAAAGGAAGATATAGAAGTATTAGTAATTAAAAGCAAAATGAATGCAGGATATAAAATGACACCGCAAATCGTTAAAAAAGATGTAAGTCAAAATGAATATGCTGTCGTTAGTGAAAGGTTGGCAAGTTTACCAGGGGTAGATACGACAGTAGATTGGGAACGTGAATACCCAAATGATAAAATACTGCGCTCTATACTAG
>NZ_JBMDKC010000057.1:0-38011 GCF_057809515.1 Bacillus sp. FG16 | reverse complement strand
AATTACTTCTACTTCTTCTGACTCTTCCGCTTCTGCAATTACTTCCACTTCTTCTGTTTCTGCAATTACTTCTACTTCTTCTAGCTCTTCTGCTTCTGCAATCACTTCTACTTCTTCTGACTCTTCCGTTTCTGCAATTACTTCTACTTCTTCTAGCTCTTCTGTTTCTGTAATTACTTCCACTTCTTCTAGTTCTTCTGGTATTTCCACAATGATTGTTTCTTCAAGTTTTTCTTCTGCTTTGACAATCACTGATTCTTGTGAAGTTTGCTTTTCTACTTCAATAGTAGGTTGTTCTATTTCTGTATTACGTTTAATTTCTTCTGATAATATTGTATCCTCGTGCTCTACTTTAGAAGCTACTACTTCTTCTTGTAGATTGTTTTCGTTTAACACCACTACATCTTTTTCTAGCTTAGCACTTTCCATCTGCTCAGCTACTGTTTTATGAAGTAATTCATCCGCTGAAACTTCCTGCGGTGTACTCATTTCTTGAATCACTTCTTTTTCTTCTACTAAAGGCTCTTGGCGTTCAATTTCATAACCGTTTTTCTCTAGCCATTGATCAACAACTGATTTTTCTTTCTTTTTATCTTGTTGACCAACTGATTCATGACTAGGCGAAGAAGACGTTGCTTGCCCTTCTGAGAAATCCGATAATGTATATCCTTTTTTCTCTAACCATGCATCAACAACTGCTTTGCCCTCTACAGATATTTCAAGATCTTCTCTTTCCTTTACTTCCTCCTGCTTTTCTTCCTTTTTCTCTACAGAAGGACGATTATATCCGTAAATTGGCGAAATCATTTCTGTTGGACGAAATGGTCTACGGTTACTTTCTTGCACTGGTGCAGATGCCTTTTTAATGACAGACTCTCGCTCCGGTTCATATTGCACTTCCGGTTCTTCATATGTAGAAACTACCTTCTCCACATACGGTCGTCTGCTTCTTTCCACTTTTATTCCTCTTTGAATAGGCTGATCTTCATACGTTACAGCTTGAACAGGTTGTTCTTCAAAATGCCCTGCTTCTATAACATCCTCTTCATCAAACCCATTATCCGGTACTAATGGAAAACGGCATTTACCTGCATTCCTACTTGCCATTTGTGCTTCTCTTGCTTCAGTGTAGTGGTTTACACGCGGAATTTTCGGCTGACTTTCCATTTGCTTTGGTACTTCTTTATTCATCGCTGTTTGTTCTTCCTCTTTGTTAAACAGCTTTTTCATCCAATCTAACATGCTTACCACTCTTTCTACTAAATAGTAACATCCTTTATTGTATCAGCATTCGGCAAAAAGTGCAGGTAAAATTAAGCATGTCATATTTATCCACAATATTCTAATTTACGAGTGTTTTCATATGGAAAAACGCAGCCTTTCATGTAAGACTGCGCTTAAGCTTTACTCCTCCGATATTCATCAACACTATCCGTTACACTTTGCAATAAAGAATTTACATACTGCGGGTCAGATAATTTTTTATCCTCTTCATGGTTTGACATAAACCCAAGTTCTAATAGTACACCAGGAACTTTTGCCCAATTAAATCCAGAAAGATCATCCCTGAATTTAATTCCATTCACTTTCACTTGCTGATTCTCTCTCATTTTATTTACAATCGTTTGAGAGATTTGAAGACTTTCAGCATAAATCTCTTTCGTGTACGGACTTCCTTCTGCCGACGTTAATACAGCAAATCCACTTTGATTCGGATTTTCAGAACCATCTGCATGAAGACGTAAAAATAAATTTGCCTTATGATCATTCGCAAATGTCGCGCGTTCTTTATTACTTATATCCACATCTTGTGACGTTCTCGTCATTAATACTTGTATTCCCTTTGCTTCTAACTTTTCTTTTAATACGAAAGCCATTTCTAATACAAGTACAGCCTCTCTTTTTTTCGTCACAACACCAGTTGTACCATCTGTCACTTTATATTTTTGCGTCGCCGCTCCTGGTCCAATCGGCTCTAAATTTAAATTCGCTTTTTGTTGATGCCCTGGATCAATAACGACGAGAAACTTTCCTTGTTTTTCATTACTCTCTACTTTTTGTTCATTATTTTGCACTGGTTGCTCAGTTGGCTGCACCGGCATAGTTTCTTCTTTCTTTTCCTCGGCTGATACTTCCTCTTGCCTATGTTCTACGTGTTCATTCGTTTGAATTGCTTGCGATTCTTCTTTCTTTTCTTCTTGCTGCTTTTCTATCGGTGCGTCTTCTTTGTTAGCTTTTCTTTTCTCTTGTATAGAAGATGTAGTTTCTTTTTTCGGCTGCTCTTGTGAACAACCAGCCATATATATTCCAATGAATGCAATCATGCCCATTATTTTTATATACTTCATACTTCTCTCCTATCACTTTGCACCAGATTCAAAGTTTTTCTTATAATTGCCCTATAATCTCATCCATATTTCCAATATAAACTGGCTGCCATGTTTCTGTACCACGTTCTGCAGTATAAACTGGATAAGCGTCATCATCTATATTTACGAAAATCGGATCGCCCATATCCGTTTCATATCCAATTGCAATCCATCCTTCTTGCCACTTTCCGTTTTCTTCACTTATTAATGACTTTTTATGTTTATCATATCGGTAACCGATTTGTCCTTTTTCTAATTCACTTTCACTAAACACATATATTTCATAAGTACCTAGCTCAACATCTTGCTGTTTTGAAATTTCAATTCGTTTTAGAAGTTCTGCGATTTTTGGTTGTTGTTTCATACGTCTATCCCCTTCTATTTTTCTAAATTTTAACTAGTTTGTTTATAAAATACAATATAGATTTTAAGAAAAAAGGTGACATCCTTATCATATTAACGATTTTTTGAGTATATCTATCACAACTCTCAATATATCAACGATTCAACACGAAATTTCGACTTACCAACAAAAATGACAAAAAAAGAGGCTGTCCAAAAGGACAACCTCTCTTTTCTTATATCAATTAAAATTTAAACTCTTGTCCAACTTCAAAGCTATCTTCTAATACAAGAATACCTTTTTCTTGTGGAGCGTCTGGAAGCTCTAATTCACGTGCAGAGCAGATCATTCCAGAAGAAGGAACACCGCGAAGCTCAGCTGGCTTGATTAACATACCGCTTGGCATTACAGCACCGATTTTTGCAACGACAACTTTTTGTCCTGCATCAACGTTTGGTGCGCCACATACGATTTGTAATGTTTCTGTACCGATTTCTACTTTACAGATGTTTAACTTATCAGCATTTGGATGCTTTTCTTTTTCAGCTACATAACCTACAACAAATTTCGGAGAAAGATCTGCTTCTACTGTTTCTTCAAAGCCGTTCTTCGCTAAAATTTCGTTGATTTTCTCAACAAGCTCTTTCGTTAATGTAAGGTTACCTGTTTCCGTTACTTCTAAATAAGAAGATGCATTAAAGATGTTGAATCCTCCCGTTACGTTGCTTTCACGATCATAAACGCGAGCAACATCTCCTTTGCGATCAAAAGTACGGTTCTCTAAAGTAATATCTTGTAAGGCAACAATTAAAGTGTCACCAATTCCTTCAAGGTTGTAAAAAACGTTCACTTCGTTCATCCTTTCTCTTTTCCATCTGTCTTCTTCCGATTTTTCGCTAAAATAAAGATTGGTTCAAATTCTCCTTCTTCATATACGAATGAAAGTGATGTAATCGGAACATGCCCTTCGGCAAAAAATTTCATTGTCATTTGTGCAATAATATCATAACCGATTTCGTTAACGATATCAGCAATAATTAATACATCTTGGTGAGGAACAGCAACAACCATGTCACCAGAAATCTTTTCACGCATCGATTGTAGTAACGATTCGTTTAAAATACGCGTCGCATCATACCCATCGTTTGTGTTTAAAAAGTAGAATGTATTACCTGCTACTGTATCCTGCTTAAATTCATAACCTAATGAGCGAGCATTGAATAATGCCATTTCACGTACTTGTTGTTCTGTAAGCTCTAACTTTTGTAATAAACGCTCATCAATTAGTCGATACGTTTTATTAGAATCTAACGCGTAGTAAATACGTGTTTCCGCCGTATGATCCGTCATAATAAACGGATTTCCTTCTTCTGCTTGTTTCGGGAAAGAAGTAGAGCGAATAACAGGTAAAATTTTCGCTCCGCTATTTTCTTCTTTATGCATCGCAATTAGCGCTTCTTGTACGTAATAAGCAACCTCTTCAATTGCCTTTTCTTTGTTCACTTCCCATTTCGCCACAACTCCTGGAAGCGATACGTTAATACCTTTTTTCGAGTCTTTCTGTTCTATACGTAGAACTTCTTTCTCGCTATCATACTGAAAGTCCCATTCTGAGCGAGATAATTTCTTCATTAACTCGTCTTTCATCTTTTTACTTGTCATCTTCATCTCTTTTTCCTCCCTTCCAAAAAAATAACCTCCCCCGCGAAGGTAGAGGTTGTTTTACAATTCAATTGGCAAATTGCCTTATTTTAAACCTTCAATGAACTCTTCGATTTGTTCTTGTGTTTTACGATCTTTGTTTACATAGCGACCAGTTTCTTCACCCTTATTGTACGCTACAAAGCTCGGAATGCCAAATACGTCTAATTTTACACATAGATCAATAAACTCATCACGATCTACATAGTAAAATGAGAAATCACTATATTTCTCTTCTACTTCTGGCATAAATGGGTCTACAAAACGGCAGTCTGGGCACCATTCTGCTGAGAACATAAAGACTACATTCTCTTCATTTTTTAATTGTTGGAATTGCTCCATGCTTTCTAATGACTTCATCTATATTTCCTCCTCTAACGAGTGCATGTTTTCATGTTATAATCTTTCTTTTATACTACCATACATCGCGCATGGTGCAAGGTTTATGCTTGCTTTTTGTCATACTTATATTGCCCAACAAGTAACTTAACAACGTGTACAAATAATTCCGTGCGGTCGACATAATCATCTGTAAAAATACCGATCGCACCTTCGTGACTACGAATGTCTTTTCTATGTACAAACTCTTCCATCACTTCACTTAACTCCTTGCCATCTTCAAGAGGTGCTAAAAAATCGTCTGGTAACGTAATACGCGCCCCTCCAGCCACGAATACTTTCCCATCACTTGTTGCTAGTGCGCCCCAGTTACACATAAATAAACCGTGCTCTGTTTTCATCACACCGCCCTCTAGTCCAATACCGATTGGAGCTTCTCCTTCCTCTAGCGCTCGTTTCGCTCTATTAATCGCTCCTTGCATCGTCTCTTCATCTGAAAACGGCTGATTTGCTACCCCTGAAGGAACAGAAAGAGATGTAATTTCAGCATCTTTCCAAACCTTCTCCACAGCCCCAACCTTCGTCTTATTCTTCGATCCTACTACTACTTTCATTTCGTTCACCTCTATAAAAATTCATCATTTTACCTTAATCAATTTACTCTTTATACATGGAAGCATCGCAACCACACAACGCCGGGGCATCTCTCCCACCTAAAAAAAGAAAGGCTCTTCAGCCCTTCTTTTCTACGCGTTATTCTTAATTGTCTCTAACGTCGTTTTATCTGTTGTTCTTACAAGCTTCGTAATTAATTCTTTCGCCGCTGCATAATCATCAACATGTAAAATTGAAGCATGTGTATGAATGTAGCGTGCACAAACACCAATTACTGCTGATGGGATACCAGAGTTACTTGTATGTACACGGCCCGCATCTGTACCACCTTGTGAAATAAAGTATTGGTACGGAATGTTGTTTGTTTCTGCTGTATCTAAAATGAATTCGCGCATTCCTCTATGTGTTACCATCGTGCGATCGTAAATACGAAGAAGAGCACCTTTTCCTAATTGACCGAACTGCGTTTTGTCACCAGATGCATCGTTTGCTGGACTTGCATCAAGCGCATAGAAAATGTCTGGTTGAATCATATTTGCAGCTGTTTGCGCTCCGCGAAGACCTACTTCTTCTTGTACAGTAGCACCAGAATATAATGTATTTGGTAATGTTTCATCTTTTAATTCTTTTAACAATTCGATTGCAAGACCACATCCGTAACGGTTGTCCCAAGCTTTCGCCATAATTTTCTTCTCATTTGCCATCGGTGTGAATGGGCAAATCGGCACGATTTGTTGTCCTGGTTTTACACCAATTTCAATCGCATCTTCATAACTATCTGCACCTATATCAATTAACATATTTTTTATATCCATCGGTTTTGCACGTTGCGCGTCACTTAATAAATGAGGAGGAATAGAACCAACAACCCCAATAACAGGACCATTCTTCGTCATAACTTGTACACGCTGCGCTAATAAAACTTGGCTCCACCAGCCGCCTAACGTTTGAAAACGAAGCATTCCGTTTTTCGTAATTTGCGTAACCATGAAACCTACTTCATCCATATGACCTGCTACAAGAACACGCGGGCCAGTTTCGTCCCCTTTTTTCAGACCAAATACGCTACCTAAACCGTCTTGTACAATTTCATCCGCATATTTGCTTAATTCTTGTTTCATAAAACGGCGTACATCATGTTCAAAACCTGATGCACCTTGTAATTCTGTTAACGTACGAAATAATTGCAATGTCTCTTTATTCACGAAGTCCCCTTCTTTCAAACCTTAGTAGAATACCTCTTTTATTGTAACGAAATTTTCGAAATGTTTCTAGTTTCTTCTTTTTTAGCTGTATTTGCTTTATAATTATTATTGGTACACTATTTTTATTTTATAGAATTGAGGTGAATATATGAGCTGGAAAGGTTTAGTAGCAGGTCTTGGCGTTGGGTTCGCAGCTGGTTATCTCGTTGCAAACAAAGTACAAGAACAATCCCATATTTCTTCAGAAAAAGCATTGAAAATGGTGAAACAAGCATTAAGTCATAAAGGTGAAATTACTGGCTCTTGGGTACATATGGTTCCAGAGACATTTGAAAAATATGATGTCGCATATGAAGTTTATCGCGGCGGTCTTACAACAATGTTAGATGATATACAAGAACGATTTGAATTTTTAGTTGATGCTAAAACAGGTACTGTTTTAGAGGTTATAGCAGCATAAAACGGAGGGTTCCCATTAGGTGAACCTCTTATTTTTTTGAAATTGCGAGTATTGATTAAAATTATATCAGCGATTTTTTAAATATATCGACTTACCGACAAAACCCCACAATAAAAAAGAAGCTGCTCCAATAAATATGATGGAACAACTTCCTATTTTTATGCTTCTATACTCGTTTTCCGTTCTATTTTTTCTACGATATGCCCTTCCTCATTCCACTTCACAGCACGATAATATGCATCATGATAAAACGTAAACCACGCCTCTTTGTCAGCACCATACTTCATCCATTTTTGTTTATTTTCAATCGAGGTCATCGGATAATCATCGTATGCCATTACCCATAATACATTTTGATGCGCGTGCGTCGGCAAGAGATCTGCTAAATGTAGCATCGTTTCCCCTTGACTCTCCAAAGCGATAACTGCATGTCCATCACTATGACCACCCGTATGCGCCATCTTGATTTCATCTGTAATTTCTATTTCTTGCTGGAACGTAACAACTTGATCTACAATTGGCTCCCAATTTTCCTTCCAATATGTATTACGTGATCTAATGTTTGGATTCCTCATTTCATTCCATTCTGTTTCACTTACGTAAACTTTCGCATTTGGAAATGCCGGCACAAGGTGATCATCTTCCCATTTTGTTAGACCAGATGCATGATCAAAATGAAGATGTGTCATTAAAACATATTGAATATCTTCAGGCTTTAATCCCTGTTTTTCTAACGATTCATAAACCGATGATTCTTCTGTTACACCTTGATTTCGTTTCATCTTCTCATCCAACTTACCGTTTCCTATTCCTGAATCAATGAGCATATTTCCATCTTTCGTTTGTAAAAGTAACGGATCTGTTCGTAAGTAAATATGATTTGTGTCATTATGTTTATATTTACGTGACCAAAGTACTTTCGGCACAACACCAAACATTGCCCCTCCATCTAAATGTGGATTTCCGCCTTTTAACCACGTTACTTTTATATCTCCAATTTGTAACTGTTCCATTACACATCCCCCTTTCAATTAATCTTAACATAAAATTCTGATTATTTTAGATGTAAAAAAACCTATGCATTACTGCATAGGCTCTGTACGATATTTTGCTTCAACTCGGTAAATACGATGACCTTTACTAGAGAATTTCTCTTCGTATTCAGTCATGATGTTACCTTCAAAGTCGCTGTTATGAAGATCTAAGCTTAAGTACGTTAGTAACATACCATACTCAGCCATACTCATAAGAGAATATTCAAATAAACCTTGATTATCTGTTTTGAAATGAATTTCTCCGCCTTCTACTAACACTTCTTCATAATTGCGTAAAAACGTTTTATACGTTAAACGACGCTTCGTATGACGCTTCTTTGGCCATGGATCTGAGAAGTTTAAATAAACGCGATCAATCTCACCTTTTGCAAAGAAAACTGTTAAATCTTCAGCATCTTTATTAATTAACTTTAAGTTCGGCACTTCTTCTTCAATTAATTTATCAAGTGCATCTACAACAACACTTGTGAATTTTTCAATTCCGATATAATTAATATGTGGATTCGCTTTTGCCATATCATACATAAAGCGGCCACGACCTGTACCTACTTCAATATGAATTGGTTGTTCATTTCCAAATACTTCTTTCCAGTTACCAGCGCGCTCCTCTGGGTTTCCGATTACGATATGTGAATACTCGTTAATTCGATCCATTGCATATGGTTTATGTCTTAAACGCATAGATGTCTCCCTCTCTTTACAAAACTATTTTAAAGGAATAATTCCTTCTTTCTTTTTTTAATCAATCTACCAAACAAAAAACCAAGTACGTACGAGCACTCGGTCCGTTTCTTTCAAGTATAAGATGTACCATTTTGATAAAAACTACATACAGCATTAAACATTCCATGACGAAACAGCTTTTTCTCTTACATTTGAAGAGAAAAACAATCGAAAGGATGATCCGTTCATGCCAATTAATCAACAACATCAATTAGAAGTGCTGAAAGATATTTTAGTCAACCACCAAAGTGATTGCTGCGGGACAGTTTCAGAATGCGAGCAATTAGAGCGCCTCATTCAATCGTTACTCGCAAACGATAATATAAGTAGTGACGCTAAAACAATGCTAAACGATGTATATTCTTATAGTCAATCGGGTAAATCTTCCTCTAATTTGGACAACCATATTTCCAATAATCAAGAACAACTTACTCAGTGGATTGCTGGAATGGACAATTTTTCTTAAGTATTATTCTGAAGCAAGTAGTTGCTGTAAATATTGATGCCAATATTCAGCTTCTGCTTGCTGTTTTTTTGTTGTATGCCATTGAATAGACAAAATCGTTTGTGCTATCACATACCATCTCATGCGCCTAAGCAGCGATTCATCCATTTCAATATCATAAAAACCGAGCCACTCACTCCACTCCTGGCGCGGAATGTACCAATATAATAACATACCAAGGTCTAGAGCTGGGTCAGCAATTACAGCTCCATCCCAATCAATTAAAAACAACTCATCTTCATCCGACAATATCCAGTTGTTATGGTTTACATCACAATGGCATACAACGAATTCATTGTATTCAATATCTTTTAATGAATCCATTAAATATTGAAGGCCTTGCTGAATTGTTTCATCATCCCTTATATCTCCTCTTAAAACGAGTTGCAGTTGTTGTAATAACTCTTGTGCGTGAAGCGGCTGCTTCCCAAGTCTTTGAATCATCTGTACAAGCGCTTTAGAGGAGTGAATTTTCTTCAAAAGTTTCGCAACACGTTCTAGTTTCATATCCTCTGGCTCTAACTTCTGTCCCGGAAGCCATTTTTGAGCAGAAATTACATCACCGTTCGTTACCCTTCTTGTCCAAAGTAATTTTGGAACAATTCCTTCTGCTGACAATACCGCTAAAAAGGGCGATGTATTCCGCTTTAAAAATAACTTCTGTTGTCCGTTTTGCGCAATATATGCATCGCCCGTTACTCCACCAGCCGGTACAAGACTCCACTCTTTTCCTAATAATTGTTCCAACCATTCCATATTCATTACCCGTTAACAAATCCTTATCTTTTATAGTTATGAAAAGAAAAACCGCAACATTTCTACACATGTTGTGGATTCATATATTTTACTGTAAATGAAAAGAAAAATTAGCCTCAGCCAAAAATTCTCTATTTTATTTTACAAAACCTGTCATAGAATGACAACTTATCAAAATCGTCACCTTTGTCAATTCTACATTTATTACATTCTCATCGTCAAGTAGCGATTTGTCACATTATCGTCAATATATACGTGCTAATTGGAGCGAGCCTAAGTTCCTTTCCTCTAAATGAAGAAATTGGCTCTATTTTCGCTTGCTTTTCGTCTACTATCACATGCCACGTTTCTTCTTTCGGAAGTTGCACAGTTTTAGCTTCTAAACCACTATTAAATAAAACGACAATCTCTTTCCACGGCCCAAACGATTCTGCATGCTCTAGGTGATATGCAAGTACTTCTGTAGATGTTTGTAAAAAAGTCATATGTTTTTTTATAAGGTCTGCGTTTTGTAATCGGAATGCCCCATGCTCTTTACGAATCGCAATTAAACCTTTTATATAGTTAACGGTCTCTATTTCTTTCTCTTTTTGATCCCAATCTAATTGATTGATCTCATCACTTGCATTATAGCTATTTTCATTTCCTTTCTTCGTACGATAAAACTCTTGTCCTGCATGTAAGAAAGGAATACCTTGTGAAAGAATAACCATTGCGCTCGCTAGCAGGTGACGTTTTTTCAAAATCGCTTCTGATTCTTCATTACTGCGCACTAGTTTATCCCACATCGTCATATTATCATGACATTCTACATAGTTAATACTTTGCGCCGGCTCTAGAAACAGCCCTGTTTCTTTCATACTTAAAAGGCTTCCTGCTGCAATATACTGCAAATGATTACAGTCTACATGCCCACCAAATGCAAAACCACGCTTATTTATATGAAATGTACTCCCTTTTATCCCATCACGAAATTGATCATTAAACTGCGCGATATGTGGCATTTTCTTCGCATTATTTAACGTTGCTTTTTCCTCAAGAGGAAGCGGTGTTTGTAAATCCCATCCTTCTCCTAATAACAAAGCATCTCGTTTTATGTTTCGCACTTCTTTTTCTATCATATTCATTGTATCAACATCTAAAATTCCCATTAAGTCGAATCGGAATCCATCGACATTGTATTCAGTAAGCCAATATAAAATAGACTCTACAATGAATTTCCTCATCATTTTCCGTTCAGACGCTATATCATTTCCGACTCCCGTCCCATTAGAAGGCATACCATCTTCACCATGACGAAAATAATAGCCTGGAACAAGCTTTTCAAATGATGATAGCTCTCTTTCATAAACATGATTATATACAACATCTATAATCACCCTAATGCCATGCTCATGAAATGTCTCGATCAACTGTTTACACTCTACTATCCTGTTATACGGGTCAGAGGGATTTGTAGCATAAAATCCTGTTGGTGCATTGTAATATAATGGATTATATCCCCAATTATAGGCGGACGAAGGATTCGCCTCATCTACACCACCGAAACAATATAAAGGTAATAGTTCAACATGTGTAACACCTAAATCTTTTATATGAGACAACCCTGTTAACGTCCCGTTCCGTCCTGTTGTTCCCTCTTCCATCAATCCTTTATATGTTCCCTTTTGACTCACTCCACTATTTTGATGTATAGTCGCATCACGAATATGCAGTTCATACAATATGGCATCTGTCATTGATTGTAACGGTGGTAATCCCTCTCGTCTTGTTACATTCGTTTTTTCTAAATCGATAACAACACCGTGTTTTCCGTTTACCGTCACCGACTTTGCATAAGGATCCACAGCTTCGTTCCATATTAAATTAATACAAACGAGAAATGTATAGCGTGCTCTGTCTAAATCACCTTGTAATGCTTGAATCCAAACTCCGTTTTCTCCCCTATACATTTCATAATCGGTATATTCTTTATCGCTCTTATAAATTCTTACTTTCGCAAGCCTTGCAGTTGGGGCCCATACTTTAAATGTCGTTTCTTCTTTTTGATACACAGCACCTAAATCTGTACCTTCGTAATAATATTTTTCATCGAAATTTGTTGTTCGAATAACAGCACCTATTTGTAAATCCGTTTCTTCATTCCGTTCATCTCGTACTGTATAATACTTCCCCACATCTAGCGGCTCTTCTATAAAGCACTCATACTTCGTTGCATCTGGAAGCGCAATAGTATGAGCAATCGGTAAATCTTTCACATTACTTCCTTCTTGCAAACGAAATGTCCGACTTGTTCCATACGCATGTGGGAGCAAAATTGTAATTTTATTCATTTCATCTAAATAGGCATCAAATGGACGTTTTACTTTCAACATAAAAAAATCACCATCATTCTCAAAGTTAAAATAAAGTGAAACTTTAATGAGCGAGATAAAATGAGCTGCAAATGATAAGGCTTTTCTTATCAACAAGACTCTATACAGTAACTCCATTCTTCTCTATAGTATATTCACCTGCATAAAAAACGTTTTCACCATTCTATTTTTGTAATTTTATTTCAGCAATCGATTTATACTTCGGGGTTTCTTTCACGTGGGATTCGTATAAAGTAATTGTATCTGCTTGAAATGATATTTCAGGCACTTCTTTTATATTTTCTAAATGAAACTTTTCTTCTCCTATCCATTTACGAGCAACAGTAATATGCGGATGATACGGGCGTGTTTCTAGAGAAAACCCATTTTCTTCACAAATGACATGTACTTGCTTTTGCAACTGAAACAAATCGTGATTCTCACTTACCTTCGCCCAAAAAATACGGGGCTGCTCTTCCCTACCAAACGTTGAAAAACCTTGTAACGTGAACGATAGTTCTTTTGTTTTTGTAAGTGTTTGTAATCCATTCTTTATCCCTTTTAACTGTTCTTCTGTCGCGCCTCCTAAAAAGGAAAGGGTAATATGATAATCTTCCTTATGTACCCACGAACGAAATGGTAATTCCTCATTCGTATCCTCTTTATAGTTAGACAGCACTTCTTTTATATGATTTGGTAACGTAATTGCGACAAAATAATGCCTATCCATGTACACCGTCCCCTTCTTTCTATTGTTGCTTTTCTTTCTTATCTCATTCAATTAAAAAGAAGCCGCCCTCTAAAGTAGAGAGCGGTCATTATTCATATATCAGCGATTAAAGTTTCACTTTACTTCGCTAATTCATGAATTGCTTGAGCGTAAATTGCTGTTGCTTTTAATAAGTCTTCAATTTCAATGTACTCATCTTTTTGATGCGCAAGTTCTTCTTTTCCAGGGAACAGCGGTCCAAATGCCACACCAGCTTTTAATGAGCGAGCATAAGTCCCTCCGCCGATTGCTAACAATTCAGCTTTTTCACCTGTTTGTTCTTCATACACACGTTGCAACGTACGGATTAACTCGTGATCTTTATCAACGTGATGCGGACGAGAGTTAGAATAGTCTGCTACTGCAAATCCATACGTACCTACATATTCTTTTAACTTTGCAATCATTTCTTCAAAGTTAGTCGTAACTGGGTAACGTACGTTTAATCCTAAATTACCACCATTCTCTTTCGTATAAGAAAGGCGACCAACATTCACTGTTAACGGACCACTAATTTCATCTTTATAAGCAATAGTAGCTTTTTCACCAAAAATATCACCAGTAAATGTTTCTGTTGCAAATGTCGCAAATGCAGTTGCTTTTCCATCAAGTGAAACTGTAGTTAAGAAGTTTGCTAATAATAAACCTGCATTTTCTCCTTTTTCAGGAGTAGATCCGTGCGCTGAAATTCCTTCTATTTGCAACGTCACTGTATTGCCTTCTATAGTCGATTTCCCTATTTTTTTAGCAGTTTGTAAATACTCTTCATATGCTACTGTAAGTGCATTTACATCTTCTCCTGTAATAACCGCTTCTGCAAAATCAGGAACCATATTTAAACGGCGGCCTGAATCAAATGAAACAAGTTCATATGTACCTTTTTTCTCTTCACTACCATTTTGCACAACTTGTATATCAGAAATTCCTTTTTCTGCATTAATAATTGGAAAGTCTGCATCTGGTGCAAAACCGATTGTTGGCATTTCTTCGTTTTTAAAGTAGTGATCTACACATTTCCAATTGCTTTCCTCATCTGTTCCTATAATCATACGAACACGTTTTGAAAGAGGTAAGCCTAATTCTTTCACAATTTTCATCGCATAATATGCTGCCATCGTTGGGCCTTTATCGTCAATTGCACCACGTGCAAAAATCTTTCCGTCGCGAATATCCGCACTATACGCAGGAGTCGTCCAGCCATCTCCTTCTGGTACAACATCAACGTGACAAAGAATACCTACTAACTCTTCTCCTTGTCCCATTTCAAGATGACCTGCATATCCTTCTAAATTTTTAGAAGCAAAACCTTCAGCTTCTCCTTTATGTAACATGAAAGATAGCGCTTTTTCTACACCTTCACCGAATGGTGCGCCTTCTTTCGCCGATTCTTCTTCCCATACACTTTTAATTTGTAAAAATTGTTGTGTATCACGAATTAAATCATCTTTTCGTTTTGCAACTTCTTCAGTCCAATTAATCGCTGACATCACGCATCCATCCTTCACTATATTATCTCTTTCATCATAGCAAACCGAAATCCCTTATGCCATACACGAAAACTAAATACCGAACAATTGTAATATTTCAGACATTTCTTATTAGTTTTTCTTTTATTTTTTCAAAAAAATTTGCAGGAATTTGGCGTTTTACGTAGAATTTTATGTGTTAGTTGACTGACCATATATACAATGTCAACTACCAATATTTTTCTATATAAATATTTGTTAAACTTTTGTAAAATTTAAGTAGATTAAAGCATGAATTTTATCATGTAGAGTACAATGGTAGTAACGACCTTCTTTCCTGAATGGGGTCAAAAAAACTAGTAGAGGAGTGGTTTTCTCTTGAAACCTACAACTACTCGTATGCTAACACGCATTAAATCAATTTATATGTACATCAATGAAAACGGAACGGTAACGACGAAAGACCTTGTAGATGAGTTCGGGATCACACCGCGAACGATACAACGTGATCTAAATGTGTTGCAGTTTAATGAACTCGTGTATAGCCCTTGCCGCGGTAAGTGGACAACAACAGGAAAGAAAGTGAGAATGACCTCATAACGAAAAATAATTGTATGTAAATAAATACATACCCCTTTCTAACTATTAGAAAGGGGTTTTTTCTGCACCTATAAAGGTACTACTTTTCAGTATCTACTTGATATGTTCTTAACATTTCTACTTCTTCATCTGTTAGCTCTCGGTATTGTCCAAGTTCTAGTTCTTCATCTAATACTAACGGACCCATCTCTGTTCTTTTTAGGTAGACTACTTTTTTCCCTACTGCTTCAAACATACGCTTCACTTGATGGAATTTCCCTTCCGTAATCACAAGCTCAATTTCAGAAATATCATCGCTTTTCAATATTGTAAGCGCACCTGGCTTTGTTTCATAGCCATCGTCTAAAATAACACCTTTAGCAAACTCTTTTACATCCTCTTCTGTTACTACTCCTGCAACGTGTGCATAGTATTTTTTCGGCACATGCTTTTTCGGAGATAATAATTGATGTGATAACTTCCCATCATTTGTTATCAATAAGAAACCTTCCGTATCGATATCAAGTCGTCCAACTGGGAACGGATCAAAGATTGCATCTTCTAATTCTAATAAATCTATTACTGTTTCATGATTATCATCTTCCGTCGCTGAAATAACACCTTGTGGTTTATGCATCATTAAGTAAACAAACTCTTTGTATTCCACAACTTCACCGTGAATCATAACTTCTTGCTCTTCTACATTTACATGAACTTTCGCATCTTTTACTGGCGTTCCATCAATTTTTACAACGCCATCTTTCAATAATTTCTTTACTTCTTTTCTACTTCCATATCCCATATTCGCTAATAATTTATCTAATCTCACGTTTTTCACCTTCTTTATTTATCATAGAAAAGGGGACGTAATTACGCCCCTCTTGATTTCAACTTTATTTTAAATCTACTACCAAGTTTACGTTGAATTTTATCTAATGCTTCTCCGCCAAATACTCTTTCAAGTACTCCTGTGCGAATTGCTAACAATCCGTAAACAAGACCGCCAATACCTGCACAAATCGCAACTGTTATAAGAGCACCAATACGGCCATCAGGCGAAATCATGAAGGATAGAAGCCATTGTGATAGTTTTACAGCAACGACCATTATAAGTGTCAGTACTGCAATTTGGAATGTTCTTTTATATACAACACCGAATGAATAGTGTGCATATTTTTTAATTTGTCGATTTGTATACCAAACAGACGCTAAGAAACCAACTGCGGTCGCTAGAATTGCTCCTACTGTACCGAAATAACGAATAAAGATTACGTTACATACAAATTTCAAAATAACACCCATAACAAGCGCGACAATCGCATGCTTTTGCTGATTAATCCCTTGAAGAATTGCCGCTGTTACCGTAAATAAAGCAAATAACAATGCAACTGGTGCATACCACATTAATACTTGTCCACCTAATGGATCTGAGTCATAGAAAGCAGTGTAAATTGGATATGCAAGTGTTGAAATACCGATAACTGCTGGCAATGTTAAAAACATATTTGCCTGGAATGTTTGTGTAATTTGTAATTTCAAATAGCGGTATTGTTTTTCAGTAAATGATTTTGTAATTGCTGGTACAAGCGTTAAACTAAACGCTGTTGCAAGTGATACAGGAATCATAATTAACTTATGCGTCCACATTGTGAAAATACCAAGCGCTCGCTCTGCGATATCGCCTTGACCAATCGCCTGCATAATTGAGTTAAATGTCAATGTATCAATTTGTTGATATAAAGGAATTGTTAACCCAATTACAACGTAAGGAATCGCATATGCGAATAACTCTTTAAACAATTGAACAGTACTTACTGTTGATTCTGGTACAGTTTGTTCAATTAAATATTGATCCAAATATTTTTTACGTTTTAGCCAGTACCAAATTAACACACCGAGTGCTCCAACCGCTGAAACGAACGCAGCAAATGTCGCTACTCCAACTGCTGTTGCAACTGTACCACCAAGTACTTTAATAACGATAAAACTACCAGCTAATAAAAAGATGATACGAATAATTTGTTCAATAATTTGTGAAACGGTAGTTGGTCCCATAGACTGGTGACCTTGGAAATAACCACGAATTAAACTCGCTGCTGGTACAACAATAAGTGCGAAACTTACAAGACGAATGATCGTCGTAACTTCTCCTACATTATTGTGTATACTTTGTTTACCAAGCATCGCTTCTGCAAACAATGGCGCCGTCATGTACAGCACTAGGAACGAAAGAACTCCTGTTACTATCATCATAACCATTCCCGAGCGGAACATTCTCCGGCTCGTTTTATAATCGCCAAGCGCATTATATTTGGAAACAAATTTCGAAACAGCAAGCGGCACACCTGCCGTTGCGATACTTAAAAAGATCGTATATGGAATGTATCCATATGTATAGAGCGTTCCGCCTTCTGTGCCTACTAATGCATGAAACGGAAAGACGTAAATCATGCCTAAGAACTTTACTAAAAATGTCCCTAGCGTAACAATAAGCGTTCCGCGCAGAAATTTCGAATCGGACATACAAAAATCCTCCTACATCTACATAAAGTGAAACTATAATTAGTTGGAGACTTCTCTCCTACTCCTTATTAGTTGAACCATTCGAGCATTTACAGGCTAACAGACTCCCTATTTACTTCTCCTAAATCTTGAGGTTTTAGTCTTATCGCCTACAAATAGCAGGATAGTGCTGAACTCTAACTTTTGTATTGTACCACAATTCTCTCATTAAGCAGTACTTCACTCTATTTTTCTTTTAAGGGAAAACATGCTATTCTTTTAGGCAGGAAATGTAGAAAATGAGGTCGATATATTATGCATTATGATGTTATTGTCATCGGCGGCGGTCCTTCTGGGCTAATGGCTGCAATTGGTGCTGCAGAAGAAGGCGCAAATGTCTTGCTTCTTGATAAAGGAAATAAACTTGGGCGTAAACTTGCGATTTCTGGTGGCGGGCGCTGTAACGTAACGAACCGTCTACCACTTGATGAAATTGTTAAACATATACCAGGAAACGGTCGCTTCTTATACAGCGCTTTTTCTATTTTTAATAATGAAGATATTATTACATTCTTCGAAAATCTTGGTGTTAAATTGAAAGAAGAAGACCACGGTCGCATGTTCCCTGTGTCAAACAAAGCGCAATCTGTTGTAGACTCACTTTTAACACGATTAAAAGACTTAGGTGTAAAAATCCGTACAAATACGCCTGTTGAAACGATTGAATATGAAAATGGTCAAACGAAAGCAGTTGTACTGCAAACAGGCGAAGTGTTAGAAACGAATCACGTCGTTATCGCTGTTGGCGGAAAATCAGTTCCTCAAACTGGTTCCACTGGAGACGGATACGCTTGGGCTGAAAAAGCAGGTCATACAATTACAGAATTATTCCCAACAGAAGTACCTATTCTTTCAAACGAGCCGTTTATACGTGATCGCTCATTACAAGGTCTTGCTTTACGTGATATAAACTTAAGCGTATTAAACCCGAAAGGAAAAGCTATCATTTCTCACAAAATGGACATGCTCTTCACTCATTTTGGCCTATCTGGTCCTGCTGCTCTTCGCTGTAGTCAATTCGTCGTGAAAGCATTGAAAAAGTTTAAAACGAATACAATACAAATGAGTATTGATGCATTGCCAGAGGAAAATAGTGAGCAACTATTTCAGCGCATGCTGAAACAAATGAAAGAAGATCCGAAAAAAGGAATTAAAAACGTTTTAAAGGGTTATGTCCCTGAACGTTACTTCCTATTCTTACTAGAAAAAAATGAAATTGACGGTAGTGAACAAGCTGGACAAGTTTCTCACGAAAAGATTCGCGCACTTGTGAAAGACTTTAAAGAGTTTACTGTGAATGTAAATGGTACGCAGTCAATTGAAAAAGCATTCGTTACTGGCGGAGGTGTATCCGTGAAAGAAATTAACCCGAAAGAAATGTCTTCTAAATTTACGAACGGCTTATATTTCTGCGGAGAAGTTCTTGATATTCACGGTTATACTGGTGGCTATAATATTACATCAGCCCTTGTTACTGGTAGAATTGCCGGAACGACAGCTGGAGAAAACGCGAAAATGCAATATTAAAAAAGAAACAGGGATTCCTGTTTCTTTTTTAATAAGTACATGAAATTATTATCGGTGATTCCACAGATATATCAGCCATTCTGCAACTTATATCGGCGATTCCCCAAATTTATAGACTTACCGACAAGAAACGACAAATATACGCTCCACTTAACTTCCCATTGCTTTTTTGTTGCTTTATATACCTTAGTACCTTTATATTTTATATTGTTGAATATTTAAAAAAGGGTAAGGGGAAAACAAATGAGAAAAAAAGTCATGATGTCTTTAATGTTAATGACGTTTCTTTCTGCGGTAGAAGGAACGATTGTTAGTACAGCAATCCCTCGTATAACGAGTGATTTGTCAGGCGTCGAACTTGTTAGTTGGGTATATGCAATTTATATGCTAGCAACAGCTGTTTCGACTCCAATATACGGAAAGCTCGCTGATTTATTTGGTCGTAAAAAGGTTTTACTGATCGGGGCTACAATCTTTTTAGTCGGTTCTGCACTTTGCGGAGTCGTTACATCGATGGAACAATTAATTTTCTTCCGCGCGCTTCAAGGTATCGGTGCTGGTGCTGTTATGCCGCCAATCACAATGACGATTATTGGAGACTTATATAGCGAAGCGAAAGACCGCGCGAAAGCACAAGGTTGGATGAGTGCCGTTTGGGGTGTATCCGGTGTTATCGGACCGTTAGTAGGTGGATTTTTAGTTGATTCTCTTTCTTGGCGTTATATTTTCTTCTTAAACGTCCCATTCGGAATTATCGCTTGCTTAATGATTGTAATTTACTACAAAGAATCTATTAAACCTGCTAAACATCATATCGATTATCTTGGTGCAACAGTTTTTTCATTAAGTACAATCGCTCTACTATATGCATTATTAACAGGTAGCAGTAAGCAAAACTGGGGAGACATGACAATTATCGGCCTATTAATCTTTGCCGCTATTTCATTCATTATTTTCTTGTTCATCGAGAAAAAATCTCCGGAACCATTAATTCCGCTAGCACTTTTCTCTAACCGTACATTATCTACGATAAATATATTAACTCTTATTGCTGGCGCAATGATTATTAGTATTACAATGTACCTTCCAATTTGGAGTCAAGGTGTATTAGGGAAAAATGCGACAGAAGCTGGACTTATTTTAATGCCAATTCCTGTTATGTGGACATTTGGCGCTATTTTCTCTGGTAACTTAGTAGGCAAATTAAAAACAAAACAAATCATTTTACTTGGAGCTAGCATTTTATCAGTCGCTACGTTCTTATTATTTACACTATCAACCAATTCACCATCGTTCCTTATTTATGTAGCAGTCGGATTATTCGGCTTAGGAATGGGGCTTGTGACACCGATTTACATGGTAACAATTCAAGCAGCCGTACCAGCTCATACACGCGGAACAGCTGTTGGTTTAAATACATTTATTAATACATTTAGTCAAACGTTAGGTGCTGCAATATTCGGTACAATCTTCAATACGATGATTCACGCACGTGGTATTAAAAATCTTGATCTTGTATCTGGTGGACATGGTGGTACTACAGCAAACGTAGTAAGCGAATCACAATCCGCATTAGCATCAAGTGTACACGTCATTTATATGAGCACTTTCGTATTAGCAGTATGTACATTAATTATCGCTTGGCTTTTATTAAAGCCAGCTACACAAACAAGCGAGCAATAATAAAGAGGATGACCATTTTGGTCATCCTTTTTTATTCATCATTCTCCACAATATGTTTCAGCATGGATAATTTATTATCCCAAAAACGTTCATAATACGAGAGCCACTGTTGTAATTCTTCTAACGGTTCTGGATGCAAACGATATATCTTCTCTCTTCCGCTTTTTCTTCCACTTACTAAATTCGCTTCCGAAAGAATATGAAGGTGCTTTACAACCGCAGTACGACTCATCGGGAAATGATCCGTTATTTTGGAAATCGGTAACTCTTTGTCACTTAATAACCGTATTACTTCTCGGCGGGTTGGATCAGCAATTGCTTGAAATACATCATATTTCGCTGCTGACGAGGACACTTAGCCTTCGACAACCTTTTTCAGTTTTTCATTTACAATCGCTACCCAACCACCGCTCATTCTATCGCGAATAATAGAGCTCTTCGCATTCGCTTTCGGAAGAATTTCATCAGGATGTTTCCAGCCGCCGTGAATTAACGTAAATTCTGTTTTGTTATCTCCTAAGTCTTTCAAATTAAATGAAACAACCCAGCCATCTGTATCCCATGAGAAAGATAAATGGTTTGGCTCATCAATTTCTAACACTTTACATGGTGATGGCCCAAATGGCGATTGCACATGAAATTCATGCCCTACCTCTAATACAAAATCATTTGGCATAAACCATGACGCAATCCCTTCTGCAGTTGATACTACACTCCATACCTTTTGAATAGACGCGTTAAAAACGATTGTTTGTTTAATATCATTTAATGTATTTTGTTGTTCCATGTTCATTCTCCTTTACTCGGCGTTATAACATAACACCTTTTGGTTACACTTCGATAATATAACACCTTTTAGTTTCATGTCAACGCTAATTCTTTTACTGTTGAGAAATTCTCAACATTTTTTCAACAGGACAAACACCCTCTTAGCATTTCCTCATAATATACTCACAAAGGCAATACAAAATAAAAACTTCTCTCAACATGAAACTCCATCATTCATATTGAAAGAAACGCCTTACTTATATCATGCGTACTTCGTCTCTCCTCCTTCCCTCAGGGACAATACGCGAGATATGACAAATCAGAAGGAATATGCCCACCATTTGAGTAGGTAGTTATTTCTCTTCTCCTCAACATTTCCTTAGGAGCGAAATGACTACCGACTCACTTTTTTCAAACAAAATAAAAAGGGGTTGAACGCTATGTTCTATTGCATTAACTGCTCTGATATTCATCATGAAAAACATCCAAATGATAAAGTATTCAAAAACGGTTTTTATATTGATCCATTTTTAGGTGATCGTTATCACCTTGGTATGTGTAAAGATGCCCAAAACCATGAAACAGGGGAGCCTCTTTTAACGACAAAGAAATTAGGCGCCCCCCAATCTATTATGAATGTATTACCGACACATGTTGTCCCAACATAAAGCATAAAAAAGAGCTGGCTCACCCAGCTCTTTTTTATGCTTTATAAACGATCATTGCTGAAAAACAATAAATTTGGTTTTCATCGTCGTTAATGGAAACACCAACTTGATACTTAATATCTACAAAGTTGCTATCATCAATCTTTTTCAAAAAAACATTTACAGCGTCTTCTAAGTCTTTTTCGTGACTTTCATCAAATACTTTCACACGAATCATGTTAACACCGTCCTAGATCGCAGCCCTCCGCCGCTTGATTATTGCCACGGTGCGTATCTATGATGCGATAAAACTTTCCATTCTCATATATATATCCGTCTTCTAACACATATTCTTTATCTTCAGTATAGACATAAAACTTACCTATCATAAATTTACTCGTATATAATTCCAAATAATTTGGTCTAAATTTAGCTACAACTTTATTTGTAATATCAATTTTTATTGTGCGCCCCACCTTCTCTCCCTCCTTTGCAAAGAACGGATTTAGGTATATTGTATTAGCGCTTTTACATTTTATGCTTAAAAATAAGTGGATATGCCTTCTTTCTTCACCTGTACTATTTTTCTAAAAAAATCACTATAAATAAGGCCCCAAAAAAAACATAAAAAAAGCACTTTATCTTATTGACTCGAATATAAATATTATGTTATTATATAAAATTTGACATTTTTACATACGTATGCTATCATTAAAAGTGGTTACCACATATGGAGGTGGATGATTTGTTTCAAATTGGTGATAAAATCGTTTATCCAATGCACGGTGCAGGAATCATTGAAGCAATTGAAGAGAAAGAAATATTAGGTACTTCACGTCAATATTGTGTGATACGCATCATTAGTAAAGATATGCAAGTAATGCTTCCGATGGATCAATTAAAAAAATCGGGTATTCGTTATATCGTTGATCGAGGTACGTTAGATGATATACTTCTTGAATTTCAAAACGGGGAGTCAGACCCATCACTCTCATGGAAACAAAGATATACAATGAATATGGAAAAAATGAAAAATGGCAATTTACAAGATAGCGCAGAAGTTGTTCGGGATTTACTTCGCCGCAATAAAGAGAGAGCATTAAATGCGAGCGAAAAACAAATGCTAGATAATGCACGAAAAATGATGATTAGCGAAGTCGCGCTCGTACAAAATGTTACTGAACATCAAGCAACAGAATTTCTTCAAGATACAATTAATCATTAAATTTAAAATAGCTGAACGCTATTTTTTTTGTAAAAAAAGGACAAAGAGATAAACTCTTTGTCCTTTTCATATTACCCACGCCCAGCTTGAAACGATGGGTATAAAGTCATTCCACCATCTGCAAATAACGTAATTCCAGTTACGTAACTCGCCTCTGATGAAGCAAGCCAAGTTGCTACTGCTGCAATTTCTTCAGGTTTTCCAATATAGCCCATCGGTATCATACTTTCTACGTCAGCCCGCTGCTTTGGATCAGCAAACTTTTCTGCATTGATCGGCGTATTAATTGCACCTGGTCCTATATTATTTACTCGAATACCTTTTGGCGCATATTCTAGCGCTAACGTTTCTGTCATCAGTTTAATGCCACCCTTACTCGCTGCATAGTGCACAAATAGCGGCCACGGAATTTTCTCATGAACACTAGACATATTAATGACAGACCCTTTAATGTCATGTTCTACAAAATATTTAATCGCTTCTCTACTACCTAAGAAAGCACCTGTTAAATTTGTATTGATTACTTTATTCCAATCTTCAAGTGGCATTTCATGCGATGGTACTGCATTTTCTATCCCTGCATTATTAATCATAATGTCAAGCGTACCAAATTCTTTCACAGCAGATTGAATGAGATTCACAACATCTGATTCGACGGTTACATCACCTTTTACAGCAATCGCTTCTCCGCCTACCTTTTTAATTTCTTCTAACACATCATTTGCTTCTGATTCTCGTGAGCGATAATTAATAACCACTTTCGCTTTTTCCTTAGCAAACCTTACTCCCATCGCCCTACCAAGACCAGTTGCTGATCCTGTAATAACGACCACTTTTCCTTCTAAATCACTATACATTTCAATACCTCCTTTAACTTTTTGCTATGCCTAACATAATTCCGGCTGCAATAATAAAAACGATACCGACAACGATACCCGTTAATTGGCGTTTCGTTTTCTTTTCACCTAATATAAGGATCCCACCAAGCGTGGAAATAATAATCCCCATTTGCGATAGCGAGAAACTTGTTGCGACTCCGACACGCGGTTGTGAAATGAATAAAAACATATTTCCAGCTGCCCATATTAATCCCGGAATAATATTTCGTATCGCATATTTATTAAATGGATGATGCTTAAACGTAAGTAAAATCCCCCCTAATACCATACCAACTGCTTGTGGTAATAAAGCCGACCAACCATCTACGTTAAATAACCTAATCACTACTACGTAAACTAAATAACCGACTGTTGAAATTAATAAAATTATGATACCTCTTTTAAAATTTGCTGCTTGCTCTGCATTTTTTTCTTCTTCACTTTGAAGTGATGTTAAAATAACACCGACAATAATACAAACGAGCGCTAAAATCCCAAGGACGACAGATATTGTCGTGGACCATTCATGAAATACGATAACGCCAAATAAAGTCGTCGCAACTAATTGAAGTCCTGTTGAAATTGGCATCGTCCTCGAAACGCCCATTAAATCAATACTTTTCAATTGATTCGCCTGACCAAGCGCCCAAAATAAACCGGACACAACTCCAACTCCAATCACGGTAGGTGTTAATACTGGCTTCATAAAAATATAAACAACAATTGAGAAAATAAGTGCTCCAAACGTTGTTCCGAGCGTTTGACTATACGGTCCCCCGCCCAGTTTTACGTTAAATAGCACAATACTCCCCCAAAATATAGCTGGTAAAATTGCTAAAAATATATCCATCGCCCATTACCTTTCTCTGTAAAATGTCATAAATTGAAACTTTAATCATCCCGTAAATAGCGGAATAAGTTGCCGCTCTCAATCATTAGAATGAGCTTTCATTTTTTCTTTTTTGCGAGCACAAATCTTTTCTACAACATCATTAGAAACATTTTTTTCTCGCTCCACATTTTTTACCTTTATATGATCTAAATAATCCTCCAAAGTAAGTGTAACTTTGTCATTTGGCGGATTATGCGCCCCTTGAAATGTAAGAAATTGTAGAGTCACTTCAAATCTAGGAACAAATTCATCTTTCCTGCCAAGACGCTTTATATTTATAACTGAATCACATTCATATTGATCTTTTGTCACTTGTCTAATAACCGAATAGTACCTATTCAATAACGCACTCTCTAAAAGCTGTTCCCTTGATTCTTTCGCGAAAGAATTGCTTGGAGAAGAGAAAAAGGCCGCACATAGCATTGTGATAACTACACATATTTTTTTCATAGTTCCCTCCTTGTTCTATAGATTAGTGTTCTCAAAACTGCCATAAAAAAACGACTTTCCCTATGTAGGAAAGTCGTTTTAATGAATCCAATATTAACCACCGCTCACTGGTGGTATAAGTGCAACCACATCACCATCTTGGACCCTGTCATCTTCATTTGCGTATTCTTCATTAATCGCAACCATAATTGGCTCTGAAACTGGTACATTATATTCTTTCGCAACAACATCTTTTAACTCTGCAACCGTAATATTTTCTTTCTCTATTTGTAATTCACTTGTCCCTGCTTCTTCTTGCAGGTGCGCAAATAACAATACTCGAATCATACTTATAGCTCCTTCCCAGGCTCTCCCGCCGGATATGGTGTTTTTTCTAATTGATCACCAATCCATGAGTCACCATCTTCCCAAAACTCCTTTTTCCAAATCGGAACAATTTGTTTTATGCGTTCCATAATATATTCGTTCGCTTCATAAGCCGCTTTACGGTGTGGTGTTGAAACAGCAACAACAACCGCTATATCAGAAATTTGCAACGTACCGATGCGATGTGTAATCGCAACATATGTCCCCGGCCATTTCTCTTTCACTTCCAGGCCAATTTTCTCTAGCATCTTTTCTGCCATCGTCTTATAAGCAACATACTCTAAGTATAATGTACGACGCCCTTTCGTAAACTCTCTAACCGTTCCAATAAATGTTGTAACAGCACCGCATTCACGTCGAATCACTTTCTTCGTTACCTCTTCAATCGAGATTTCTGTAGCAATTACTTCATAATATGTATTTGTCATTTCGCACTCCTAACCGTTTGTAAAAACCAGTCTATGTACAACTCTTCTTCTGTTATATGAAATACTTTATATTCTTCTCGTATATTTGCCGGGGCATCATACCACGTAATAACCGCTACTATATTTTCTACTTTATGTAAAAGCTCAACGTCTTCCGCAGAACGAAGTAACACTACTTTCGAGTAGTTCTCTTTTTTATAGCCCTCTATTAAAATTGTATCCACTTCAAAAAACTCATATAAGCGAATAATTTCTTGCAAGGACCATTTCTTTCTTAGTGAAGAAAGTGAAAGCAATCCAGCACCTTCTACACTACTTACGACAGCACCAGCTTTACGGTGTCTTTCGCTATCTTTTTGCGCTACTTCTGGAAAACCTCCGTGCCCGTGATGTTTAATTGTAGCAACTTTCATTTCACTTTCAGCTAACACATGCACAATTTTCTCTACAAGTGTCGTTTTTCCGCTATTTTGATATCCTACTATTTGTAAGATTGAAGGGGCTTTGCCCATGGCCAATCACATCCCTCAGAGTGCTCTAACAATAATACGGATACTTTCATTCCGGTCTCAAATCCTCTCGTTCCTCCAGGTAACACGATAAAAGCATTCGCATCTGCAAGTGAAGATACCGCACTCGATTTGTCTAAACCAACCGGCATCGCTTGTAACGCCCCGTCCACAATCGTTACGTTCGCTCTTACGAAACGAGTAAATGGATTTGGCTTTGGAAAATCTTTTTGTAAAATAGCATCCGCTCTATATACGTGAGGTTCCTTCGCATACAAATACGTTTTTATAATTGGTTGCACAAATAATTCAAAACCTACATAACAAGCAGACGGATTTCCTGATAAACCGAAAAGTAACTTCCCATCAACTTCAGCTACTGTCGTTACACTTCCCGGTCTCATCGCTATTTTATTAAAGAGTACATTCGCCTGTAACCTTTCATAAATAGCTGGTAAGTAGTCATAATCTCCTACCGATACACCACCTGTTGTAATTAAAATGTCCACCTCATCCATCGCTAATTGAATAGCTGTAAAACATGCATCTAGCTCATCGGCGAGTTGACCATAATAACGAACTTTCCCGCCAGCTTTCATAATTTGAGCTGCGATCATATACGAGTTACTATTTCTAATTTTCCCCGGCTGTAACGGCTCATGCACTTCTAATAATTCACTTCCCGTCGTTACAATACCGACAACAGGCTGTTTTACAACTTTCACAGTGCTATATCCAAACGTTGCTAGTAAGGCCGCAACACCTGGATTAATTGCAACACCTTTCTTAACAAGAACTTGATTTTGTTTTATGTCTTCTCCTTTAAACGACACATTGTCACCGTTATTAAAAGGGCGTTTTAACTTCATATATGTTTTCCCGTTCTTCTCAAACCCTTCTGTCAGCTCGAGCATTACGACTGCATTACATTCTTCTGGAATAGCTGCTCCTGTCATAATGCGAATCGCTTCAAAAGCTCCTACTTCTTCTAAAAAAACAGAACCCGCCCCGATTTCTCCTATTACTTCAAATTCAATTGGATTCTCTTGGGTTGCTTCTTTCGTATCTTCTGCTCGAATGGCGAAACCATCGTAAGGGGAACGATCAAAATGAGGAACGTCATGATCTGAGACAACATCTTCCCCGAGAATTCTCCCGTAACTTTCCGTAATAGAAATTTCTTCTACTTCACCATGCTTCGCATATTTCATTACCCGTTCTACTGCCTCAGCAACTTGAATTGGAATTCGTTTTTCTACCATCGTTTCTCACCTCATATTTGCAATTTTTTTTATCTCGATTAAACTTTATGTATTCAATAGAAATTACTTCAAGGAGGAATTCCATGTCTTCATTTACACATTTTAATGACCAAGGACGCGCAAAAATGGTTGATATAAGCGACAAAAAAGCAACCGTTCGAACAGCAATTGCGTGCTCTAGCATTGTCGTTACGAAAGAAATTTACGATAAAATCTCTCACAATGAAATTGGGAAAGGTGACGTATTAGCAGTTGCGCAAATCGCAGGCATTATGGCTGCGAAACGTACTTCTGATATTATCCCAATGTGCCATCCTTTATTATTAAAAGGTGTTGACGTTTCTTTCGATTGGAAACAATCAGAAGAACAATATCGTTTACTCATTGAAGTAAAAGTTAAAACAGAAGGTAGCACCGGTGTTGAAATGGAAGCTTTAACAGCTGCTTCCGCTACCGCTCTTACTGTGTATGATATGTGTAAAGCTGTCGATAAAGGTATGATTATCGGCGAAACGTACTTACTTGAAAAAACAGGTGGAAAAAGTGGAGATTATACGAGAAATTCATAATCCTCTCTCCGTTGAACCTAAAGGAAATCCTTTAGGTTCAACCTATATATCTTGCATATAAACTTTTCGCTACATTCATATCATTCGTCCCATGAATGAACGCCCTGCCATCTGTAAATAAAACAAAACGGTATTCTTCTACCGGAAATGATAATAAATAAGGTGTCGCCTTTATCTCTACGCTTCTTTGTAAGCGCTTTTTAATTTCTTCTAAATTAAAGTTCTTACGCATACCCGGGCGAATTTGCACTGTATTTCGCCCACATAACACTTCTGTTTTTGTTTGTGCTTCAAATGTTAAACTCGGATATGTACGTAACCTTCCGCAAGATAAACAAGTATCTTTTTTCTGTCTATTCACTTTAAATGCCATCTGTTGATTATTCCAAAGATCAAACGATAACATCGTTTCACGAAGCGACCCAAAGTCTTCTACTAATATTTTCAGCGCTTCCGTAATTTGATGCGCAACTACTAATTGTACTGCCGGTTGTATAATACCAGCTGTGTCACATGTTGCTCCGCTCGCTGGATGCTCCATTAGACAGCGAAAACACGGTGTTTTCCCTGGTAAAATTGTATACGTTACTCCGTAACTCCCGACGCAACCACCATATATCCACGGAATATTATACTTTTGTGAAATATCATTAATGAGAAGACGCGTTTCAAAATTATCTGTCGCATCTAATATTAAATCTACATCACGCACTAACTCTTCCATTTCTTGCACCGTTACATCCGTCACAACCGGATTTATTTCCACCTCAGAATTAATCGCTTGTAAATGTTCTGCAGCCGCTATCGCCTTCGGTTTATACTGCTTTGCATCTTCTTCCGTATATAGTTGTTGTCTTTGTAAATTACTCCATTCTACATAATCACGATCAGCAATCGTTACTTTTCCAACCCCTGCTCTAACAATCGCTTCTGCATTTGCCGCACCGAGAGCACCAGCACCAATAATAAGCACATGCTTCTCTCTTATTTTTCTCTGTCCTTCTTCTCCAACACCAGAAAATAATATTTGTCTTGAATATCGCTCCTGCATGCGATAGCCCCCTTTCTTATCCTCCTATATAAGACATTTCGATTTTCGGACGATTTTTTGCACTTTCTTCTGTCCGTTCATCCGAATACCTATCTTTTCTATTCATCCATACATCTTGTATAACACTTAATAACTCCTCATCCGAAAGATTTCCTCTAAGAAGTTCTCTTACATTCAAACCCTCTGTCGCAAATAAGCACGTATAAAACTTTCCATCTGCCGAAATTCTCGCCCTCGTACAAGAGGCACAAAATGACTCAGAAACAGATGTAATAAAACCAACTTCAACATTTGTTCCAACATACCGATATCGCTTCGCAACTTCACCAAAGTAATGGGCTTCAGCTGACTCAAGCGGATACACCTTATGAATCATCTCAATCAATTCTCGTTTTGTAACCACTTGATCAAAATTCCACCCATTTGTACTACCAACATCCATAAACTCAATAAACCTAAGCGTGATCCCTTGCTCTTTAAAATACGCAGCCATCGGAAGTACTTGATGATCATTCATCCCTTTTTTCACAACCATATTTACCTTTACTTCCAGCCCCGCCTCTTTAGCTGCTATAATTCCCTTAATCACCGGTTTCGTATTAATATTTCGACCATTAATATTCTTAAATATGTCGTCATCTATCGCATCTAAACTAACATTCACTCTATGTAATCCAGCTTCTTTTAATGCCTTCGCTTGTTTCGTTAAATGGATAGCATTTGTCGTTAACCCTATATCTATTAGCCCATCAATTTTCACAAGACGTGCAATAAGTTTTGCTAAATCTTTACGAAGTAGTGGCTCACCGCCAGTAATTCTAATTTTTCGTACACCGATGTTAACAAATAATTTTGCCAAACGCTCAATTTCATCAAAAGTTAGTAAAAACTCATCTTTCAAAAAAGCATAATCTGGCCCAAATATTTCCGCTGGCATACAATATGTACATCTAAAATTGCAACGATCAATGACAGATATACGTAAATCTTGAAGTGGGCGTCCAAAAAAATCTTTAACCATCTCCCGCATCGCCACCCTCCCTTTCTGCCAAATTTCTTTCTTTTCATTCTATTATAATATATTTTCGAACTGCGATGTTTTTGCTCAAGTGAATAAAGTGAAACTTTAAATAATTAGAGGGTATCCACTCCCCCCTGGTTAACGAAGTTTACTTCCAGATACAAGGATAAAAAAACCTTGAAACATAAAGGTTTCAAGGTTTTCTGCTTATTAACTTAATCTAATAATAGTTAGAGTAGCCCCTGGCGTTGTCGTCGATAATGTAGCTATTGCAACTAATCCAAATAACTGCAAGCTAACAGTGGCTCCAGCAGGCAAGTTAGCAATTATTGGTGCACTAAATGAACCAGTAGCCACCGTCGGGGCGTTTATCGTTCCCGCAAGCGGACTACCATTTACAGTTATACGCGAACTTACAAGTAATCCTGCCGTTAAATTAATTGTATAAGCTATATAATAGTTTCCTGCATTCGCAACTGTAAATACAGTATTTCCACCACTAACGGTTATTCCTGGGCCAATATTTTGATTGTTTGGTAATGGTACGTTCGTACCACCTAATAAAACGGAAATAGCGGTTCCTGATGTATTATTCGCAAATGCATACGTTGCAGTTGTACTAACTCCAGTCGCCCCAGTCGCTCCAGTGGCTCCAGCTCCGGTTGAGCCAGTTGGACCTTGGATTCCTTGAGGACCTGTATCTCCAGTTGGACCTTGGGAACCAGTTGCTCCTGTAGCCCCCGTTGGACCTTGGATTCCTTGCGGGCCTTGAATTCCTTGTGGGCCTGTCGCTCCGGTTGCTCCTGTAGCTCCCGTTGGGCCTTGAATTCCTTGCGGGCCTTGAACTCCTTGCGGGCCTTGAATTCCTTGTGGACCTGTCGCTCCCGTTGGACCTTGAATTCCTTGCGGGCCTTGAATTCCTTGTGGGCCTTGTGGGCCGGTCGGACCTATGTCACCTTGCGGACCTTGGATTCCCTGCGGGCCTTGTGCTCCGGTTGCCCCCGTCGCTCCTTGGATTCCTTGAGGACCTTGTGGACCTTGAATTCCTTGTGGGCCGGTTGGACCTATGTCGCCTTGTGGGCCTTGAATTCCTTGGGGACCTTGTGCTCCGGTTGCCCCCGTTACTCCTTGGATTCCTTGCGGACCTTGAATACCCTGTGGACCGGTTGGACCTATCTCTCCTTGAACACCTTGGATTCCTTGCGGCCCCTGTAAACCCGTCACTCCGGTTGCTCCCGTTGCCCCTGTCGCTCCTGTCACTCCAGTTGAGCCTGTCGCCCCGGTATCTCCTGTTACTCCTGTCGCACCTGTTGCTCCTGTCGGGCCAGGTGGTCCACCTGATGGACCTGTCACTCCCGCCGGACCTGATGGCCCCGTTGGGCCGGTCGGTCCTGCAGGCCCTCCTGACGGGCCAGTCACCCCTGTTGGACCGGTTACTCCTGTTGGACCGGTAGTTCCTTCTCCCGTCGCTCCGGTTGCTCCCGTTTCTCCTGTTGCTCCCGTCGGACCTTGCACTCCTTGAATTCCTTGTGGACCTTGCACTCCTTGTGCACCAGTTGCTCCCGTTATCCCTTGCACTCCTTGTATTCCCTGTATTCCTTGTGGACCTTGTGGGCCTGTTGCTCCTACCGGTCCTTGAATGCCTTGTATCCCCTGAGGGCCCTCTGGACCCGTTGCTCCAACTGGCCCTTGAACACCTTGTATTCCTTGCGGGCCCTGAAGTCCCTCTGGGCCTTCTGGACCGGTTGGACCTATCTCTCCTTGTATCCCTTGGATTCCAGTTGGACCTTGTGGCCCAGTCGGACCTATGTCACCTTGCGGACCTTGGACTCCCTGTGGGCCTTGTGCTCCTGTTCCCCCTGTCGCTCCTTGGATTCCTTGAGAACCTTGTGGGCCTTGAATTCCTTGGGGACCGGTTGGACCTATGTCGCCTTGTGGGCCTTGAATCCCTTGCGGACCTTGATCTCCAGTGGCCCCCGTTACTCCTTGAATTCCTTGGGGACCTTGAACACCTTGTGGCCCCGTTGGACCTATCTCTCCTTGCACACCTTGGATTCCTTGCGGACCTTGTAAACCTGTCACTCCGGTTGCTCCCGTTTCTCCTGTCGCTCCTGTCACCCCAGTTGAGCCTGTCGCCCCAGTATCCCCTGTTACTCCTGTCGAACCAGTTGCTCCTGTTGGGCCAGGTGGTCCACCCGATGGACCAGTTACTCCCGTCGGACCTGATGGCCCCGTTGGGCGGGACGGTCCTGCTGGTCCTCCAGAAGGTCCTGTTACCCCTGTTGCTCCCGTTATTCCAGTTGGGCCTGTAGTTCCTTCCCCTGTCGCCCCTGTTGCTCCCGTATCTCCTGTGGCCCCCGTCGGACCTTGTATTCCTTGAATTCCTTGAGCACCTTGCACTCCCTGTGCACCTGTTGGGCCTTGAATACCTTGTATTCCTTGCACTCCTTGTGCGCCCATTGGACCTGTTGGACCAATCGCCCCTTGAGCACCTTGCACTCCTTGGGGACCCTCTGGACCCGTTGCTCCTATTTCCCCTTGTATACCTTGAATTCCAGTTGCTCCTTGTACTCCTGTTGCTCCCGTTATCCCTTGCGCACCTTGAATTCCCTGAATTCCTTGGGGACCTTGTGAGCCTGTTGCTCCTACCGGTCCTTGAATGCCTTGTATCCCCTGTGGTCCCTCTGGACCCGTTGCTCCAGCTGGCCCTGGTACTCCTTGTATTCCTTGCGGGCCCTGAAGTCCCTCTGGGCCTTCTGGACCTGTTGGTCCTATATCACCCATTGGACCTTGTATCCCTTGAACTCCTTGTGGTCCTGTTGCTCCTGATGGCCCTGGTACTCCTTGTATTCCTTGTGGACCTTGATCTCCTGTTGCTCCTGTGGCCCCTTGAGGACCTATAGCCCCCTGTATACCTTGTGGACCTTGATCTCCTGTTGCTCCCGTTATCCCTTGAATACCCTGAACCCCTTGGATTCCTTGTTCACCAGTTACTCCGGTCGGACCAGGAATACCCTGAATACCCTGCGGACCTTCTGGACCTGTTGGGCCAATTGGCCCTTGGATACCTTGAATTCCTTGTAGCCCCTGCGCACCTGTTTCTCCTGTACTTCCTGTCGGACCTGTTAGCCCCTGACCTGTTGCTCCAGTATTTCCAGTTGCTCCTGTTGCTCCAGTCGCACCTGTACTTCCACTCAGTCCGCCACCCGGTCCTGTCGCACCAGTTGGCCCCGTTGGACCAGGAGGTCCTCCAGATGGTCCAGTTATCCCTGTTGGGCCTGTTATTCCCGTCGGACCTGTTAGCCCCTGACCCGTTACTCCGGTTGCACCTGTATTTCCACTCGGTCCTTGTGTTCCTTGTATCCCTTGTGCTCCTTGTATTCCTTGTGGACCAGTTGCACCCGGTAACCCTTGGACGCCTTGAATTCCTTGAGGTCCCTCAGGTCCTGTCGCTCCAATTGGCCCCTGTAATCCCTGTATCCCTTGTATACCTTGTTCCCCAGTCGCTCCCGTTGGACCAATCGGACCTTGGAACCCTTGCACACCTTGAGGTCCTTTCGCTCCAGTTTCTCCTTGTGGTCCTCTCAATCCTTGTGCTCCCTGCTGTCCTTCTGGTCCAGTTGCACCTATTGCCCCAACTGGTCCTTGTATCCCTTGCACACCTTGAGGTCCTGTTGGGCCCATCTCCCCCATCGGACCTTGGAACCCTCTCGGTCCTTGAGGACCAGTTGGGCCCGGTGGACCGGTTGGACCAGTAATCCCTATACCTGTAAATCCAGTTGGAACAGGAGGGAAAGTAGGCCCAATAAGTTCGGGTGGAATTCTAAAATTAGAGCTTAACGAATTTTGCTTCCCATTATTATCACGATTCTTCACACTTTCACCACCTACAAACCGTCTTTTTCATAATAAATAAACCTCTTCTTAATCTATTTACAAAAATAATTTCCAAGACTATTTTTATTTTAAATAATAAAAACTCCCTTAATTCCTTAAGGGAGTCCAGCAACTGAATCCATATTATCTGTATTAGGCACCGCCTGCATAGTACTCGACACATTTGCACCTTGCCCAGTATTTGTTCCTGTTACAGTACCAGCAGGAGTACCTCTCGTATATGTTGTTGTGACAGAATCTCCTGGTTGTAAACAAAGCTTTGTCTCCGTCCCTATTACTGTAACAACATCAATCCAAGTACATCCCATCGAACCACTATATGATTTCGAAGCAGTAAATGAAGTATCACTCAAATTATCACCGGTAAATATATTTCCAGTATTATTAACAATAACAAATTCTTTTATATGCGCAGGCATAATTACACTCTACCTTTCCTTTATGAACCTAACGTACGTGTACTTGTTGCCAAAGGCGGAAGAAATACCGATGTTCTAATCACCGCTTCTGGCTGCCTTTTTCCATTTAAAAAAATAGCCGCACTCGACCCTCCAGCACCTGCATATACTTTTGCCACAGCTAAAGGCGAGATATCATAACAGTCACCGACATTAACAGCGCCTGTATTATTAATAATTTTCACTTTACGCAAATTAATTCCCATTTCCCCCTCCTCCTTTTTTATACTGTATGCAAAAGAAAAAAACTTGAAACAGACTCGTTTCAAGTTTTTAACTATTAACTATTTCGTTTCACCTTCATATTGAAGCATACCACCAACCATGTTCACTGTTTTAAACCCTTGCTCATTTAAATAATGACATACATTTTCACTGCGCATTCCCGAACGACAAATAAAGATATATTCATTCTCTTTATTAAAGAAATCTACTTTATGTGGGATATCGCCCATTTTAATATGTACAGCTTCTGGAATCTTTCCTGCCGCTACTTCTTCATCTTCTCTTACGTCTACTAGAAATAACGTTTCTCCATTTTCTAAACGCTCTTGTACCTCTTCTGTAGTAATTGTATTAACTTCTGTCATATGTAGTTCCTCCTTATATACAATAAAACCTTTAGTTTCTTTTTCACAAACATTCTCTACCAATTTTAGCACGCAAAAGAAAGAACGCAAAGAATCGAAAAACTATTTCTCAATTTTCTCTAAAAATTTATTCTTTACAAACATAACTAGCACATTGTATCCTCAATATACTTGTTTTATGAAAGGAGTCGATTAAAATGACGCTTTTTCTTTTCATTATGGGCATTGTGTTCTTACTCGCTGCAATTATTGCTCTTAGTATGAAAAATAATAGAAAAATAAACTCCCCACAAGAAATGTCATTCTTATTTCTATTGCTTAGCATAGCGTTTTTCGGTATAGCAATCGCTACATATATTTTCCGTCTACAAATCATGTAAAAAAAGGTGCCTACTACAAACATTGCACCTTTTCCCCATCATTCGTCTTCTACACAAAACTAGATACTTTCCGATTTAAAAATTCATAAACTTTCTTTTCAAATAAATGAATATCAAATGCTCCCGCCATATGCCCATTTATACTTTCTATCTCATACACTTCCGCATACTTCCCTTGTTTTTGCAAAATATCTACCATTTTATAATTATAACGAGACGGCTGAAGCAAATCTTGTTTACATGGAATCATAAGTACATTCGCTTCTATGTTAGAAAGAGATTCTTCTAGTGAAGAAAACCCATGTGCAATATCATGCAATAAAACTGCCTTCGCAGTATACATCCATGAATTTGCATCTACTAACTCTATACTTCTATATGTCGCTGTATTTATCTCTTTTTCAAATGATGTTAATGTAGAAAACTTTTCATAAGGTTCTATCTCGATACTATTACGAGGAAATGCCATTTCATAAAAATGCTCATCAAACGCATTCATAAACATCATTCTATTTGCTAAATGAAGCCCCTTTATCGGCTGCTCTTCTCCGTATTTTCCATCTTTCCAACTTGAATCCAGTTGAATTGCCTCAATCGCATTTTGTGCTACGTTTACTGACGTAATAATTGGATTTTGTGGGTTCGTAATAACGCCAATCATCCGCTCTACCATATGTGGATAGTGAACCGCCCATTGTTGTGCAATCATTCCCCCCGCCGATGGTCCGATTACAGCGTGTAACCTTGAAATTCCCATACCTTTTATTAACTCATATTGCATACGAGCTACATCAAGAAATGTAAAAACCGGAAAATCCATAGCATATTCTTCTCCAGTTTCTGGGTTAATTGATTTCGGTCCTGTTGTAATCACATATGGATTCCTCACCTGCACATTACAAAGATTATCCGTACATATAACAAAATACTTATTTGTATCAATTGCTTTTCCAGGTCCGATGAGCCCATCCCACCAACCAGACTCCTCATCATGTACTGTATATTTTCCTGCCGCATGACTTGTTGCACTAAAATAATGACAAACCAAAATCACATTTGACCTTTCTCTATTTAACATACCATATGTCTCGTATCCCATTTGAACAGGAATTTCTCTGCCATTTTCAAACACAAACTCTTTTAAAATAAATTTCTCTTTTTTTACAATTTGCACAGACTCTCCCTCTCCCCGTTATAGTATGAACTGCTTACTAAAGACTTTTTTCTGTGCAAACTAATCTCCTTCTTCTTTTCACAAATAAATGAATAATATACAAAATTAGCCACAAAATAGCACTATATTACAAGATTAAAGAGGGCATACACATGATTTGGAATTGGTTACGTAAGAAAAAAAAATCAAATACACCAGAAGCAAACGAAACAGATAAATGGGAGCAGCATTCTAACAATCAAGAGGGTGATAACGAAGAACAGACTAGAAGTATGAAACATAATAAGGGTAAAAATAACGAGCAAAAAGATTCCTCTCAGGATAAGCAACAAAGTGCTAAACAAGAGGATTCTTCTCAGGATAAGCAACAAAGCTCTAAGCAAGAGGATTCTTCTCAGGATAAGCAACAAAGCTCTAAGCAAGAGGATTCTTCTC
>NZ_JBMDKC010000056.1:0-39160 GCF_057809515.1 Bacillus sp. FG16 | reverse complement strand
GGCATATGAAACTAGTAAAATTAAAAAAGACACCAAAAGGTGGCTGAGTAGTTACAAATCGTTAAAGTTACAATTTTAAACTAAAACGTAATCCAACTTTACAATACGTAGAGTTGGATTTTTTTATAATAATAATGTTAAGTTGAGTTTACATTTTGTTAAGGATAGCATACAATAATGGTGAGAGGTGGTAAATTTGACCATTTTAAACAGGGTAAAAGAATTAAGAGCTCGTTTTAATTTTTCACAAAGTGTATTAGCAGAAAAGGTTGGAGTGACGAGACAAACAATTGCTGCAATTGAAAAAGGGGATTACGTTCCTTCATTGTTACTAGCATTGATGATTTGTGATGAATTCCAGTTAAAGATGGAAGACGTGTTTGTTTTAAATAAGGAGGGGGAAGAGGATGAGTAGAATTGGTTTTTCTTATATTATAAATGTACTCTATACTGCACTAGCATGCTGGACATTTGTTGAATTTTATAGTGTTATTACAGAGTTAGCAGATATATTTAAAAACGAGAATTTCCCGTTTGAAGTAGCGGTTAATGGAGTACCATTTATTTTATTATTTATTGGAGCTATTATAGTTACAATTTTTTATAGAATTCAAAAGAAAAAATATAAGAATTTATCTTTTTGGATGTATCCATTATTATTTCCACTAGAAGATGAACGTGAAAAAGCGATTACGGATAAAGCTTGTCGAACAACATTTGTATCGTTATGGTTTGTGTTACCTTGTGCAGTTGGATTTTTAACTTTTTCGCCTATTATTAATGAATATCTTCCTGGATACCCATTATATATTCTATTTTCTTTATTCAAATGACAGTATTTCACGTATCACTATACAGAAATAAATTAGCTTAAAAAGAAACCTTCTTGCACCGGCAAAAAGGTTTCTTTTCAGCTAATACTTGTACATATAGCGATATTATTTTATCATTTTATATAGAGTAAGATTTTGTAAGGGAAAGGAATTGTATATGAATAAGCAAAGAATTTATAGTATAGTAGCAATCCTTCTATTTGTTGTAGGTGGCGTGTTAATTGGAAAGCCATTTTATGATGGATATCAGGCTGAAAAGAAACAGACTGAAAATGTGCAGGCTGTTCAAAAGATGGATTATGAAAAGCATGAGACGGAATTTGTAGATGCTTCCAAAATTAATCAACCAGACTTGGCGGAAGTAGCGAATGCATCATTAGATAAGAAACAAGTAATCGGTCGTATTTCGATTCCAAGTGTTTCAGTAGAACTGCCTGTTTTAAAAGCTTCTACTGAAAAAAACTTATTATCAGGTGCAGCGACAGTAAAAGAGAATCAAGTTATGGGAAAAGGAAATTACGCACTAGCAGGACATAACATGTCTAAAAAAGGTGTTTTATTTAGTGATATAGCTTCTTTGAAAAAAGGCGATAAAATTTATTTGTATGACAATGAAAATGAATATGAGTATGCGGTTACTGGTGTATCTGAAGTAACTCCTGATAAGTGGGAAGTTGTAGAGGATCATGGGAAAGATGAGATAACGCTTATTACATGTGTATCTGTAAAGGATAATTCTAAGCGTTATGTTGTTGCTGGTGATTTAGTAGGAACGAAGGCGAAGAAGTAAAAAAGAAGGTGAACTCTTTAAAGAGTTCACCTTCTTTTTTACTAATGTTGAGAAATAATAGAATATTTTGGTTGGTATTTAAGCATTCTTCTATTTATGTATAATAAAGTTGGAATTCTATATTTTGGGAGGAACAAGAGTGAGACAACAGGTGAAGAAACTTCTTTTAACAACGAGTATAGCGTTATTGGTAGCTCCAATTTCAGCTTATGCGCATCCAGGGCGTACAGATGCTAATGGCGGACATACGTGTCGTACAAATTGTGAGAAATGGGGATTACAGTACGGGGAATATCATTATCACAATAAACCAGCCTCTAGTGGTGGTGCAACGAGCCCAGCTCCTAGCCAGAATAATAATAGTGCTGTAGAAGCTGAGAGACAAGCAGAAGCACAGCGTAAAGCTGAAGAAGAGAGACAACGTGTAGCCGAGGAACAAAGAAAAGCTGAAGAGGCACGTAAACAAGAGGAAGCGCAGCGCCAAGCTGATATGGAAAAAGGTCAACTTGAAGGTCAAAAGAATGGAGAAACTGATTTTAAAGCAGGAAAAAATGATGCAGAAGTGCATCTAGCTGGAAAATCTGATGCATATAAACAAGCGTTTAAAGCGACTTATGCAGCCGCATGGTCTTTAGAAGAGCAGAAGAAAACGCATTTTGAAAAAGGAAAAGAACAAGGTTTAGCACAAGAGACGATGGACGATAGTCAAGTTGCTGCAGAGTTTAAGGTAAACTTTGTAGACGGGTTCAAAGTAGGGAATAAAGAAAGAACAGAAAAAATTGAAAAAGAGCAAGCTGAATTAGGGGAAAAGACAGGGAAAGAACTAGCCGAAAAGAATCCTGGAAATAGAGAGAAAGAAGTATACGTGAAGGCATATGAAACAGCGTATGAAAAAGGCTATAAGTCTACAAAAAAGGCAGTAGAAAAAGCTGGCTATAAGTATGCATTTGAAAACTATGATTTAAAAGTTCCTGCTAAGTATGAAAGAAATGAATTGTTAAAGAAATGGTTTACTGAAGGATTTAAATCGAATAAAAAAGCAGCGGAAATTCGAGAAGAAGGGTATAAAAAGGGAGACAGCTGGTTCTCATTCTTCTATAAGAGTTTCGTACCAAGTGAATATAAAGAACATAAAGAGCTGTACGAACAAGCAATAGAAAAAGGTAAAACAGCATAAAAAAAGATGAGGAGAAATTCCTCATCTTTTTTAATCCATCCATTTCACTAATTTCTTAGAAATTAATAATAAAACACAACCTAATACAATTGCCACAGCGCCAATAACTGTGAATACTTCAGCGTATCCAAGTGAAGTTGTGAAGCTTGCAAGTTGTCCGCCTAAAATGTTGGCGATACCTGAACTTGCTAGCCATACACCCATTAGTAAAGATGCTAATTTTACCGGAGCAAGCGCACTAACCATTGATAGTCCGACAGGTGATAAGAATAGCTCACCTAACGTATGGAAAAGATACGTAAAGACGATAAATAGTAAGTTTGCTTTTTCTGTAATGTTATGTTCATCACTACCTGTTTTTAATGTAGCGATAACGAGAATGATATAACCGATACCGAGCAAGATCATCCCAAGTCCCATTTTAGTTGGGATTTTTAAATCACCGCGCTTGCGAGTTGCAAGTTTTGCCCATAATGCAGAAATGACTGGAGCAAGCAAAATAATAAATAATGGATTGACCGATTGGAACCAAGATGTTGGAACTTCCCATCCGAACACAGAGCGGTCTACAAATTTGTTTGTATATAATGTTAATGAGCTACCAGCTTGTTCAAAGCCAGCCCAGAAGAAGACAACGAAGCATGTTAAAATGACGATAACTGCGGTACGTTGTTTTTCTTTTTTTGTTAATGGTGTATCTCCTACTGATGGTTGTCCAGCAGCTGTTTGTAAATCGCGAGTTGGTTTTTTACCGATATTACCAAGGAAGCGATTTGATAGTGTTGTAAATAAAATTTGTCCAATAATCATTCCGATTGAAGCGGCTAAGAAACCGTAACGGAATCCGTAATGTACAACGCCATCAACTGTTGTTTTGAATAAATTTTCTGATAAAAATCCGCAAACGAGTGGAGCTAAAAATGACCCGACGTTAATACCCATATAGAAAATGGTAAATGCACTATCACGTTTTGGATCGTTCTCTTCGTATAATTCCCCAACCAGTGTAGAGATGTTCGGTTTGAAGAATCCGTTACCGATAATAATAAGCGCTAATCCGAGGTATAGGCCTAATTGGTTTTGCAAGGCAAATAGTGTAAGGTTACCGATTGCCATTGTTATACCACCAATTGTGATCGCTTTTCGTCTACCTAGAAAACGATCTGTTAAGTATCCACCAATCATTGGTGTGAAATAACAGGCTCCAGTGTAAAATCCGTAAATAGAGAGTGCCCATGCGGGACTAAACCCAAGACCACCGCTTACTAAAGCTGTCGTTAAATATAATGTTAATAATCCTCGTAATCCATAGTAACTAAATCTTTCCCACATTTCTGTAAAGAAGAGTAAGTATAAACCTGGAGGATGTTTCTTTTTTCTTTGTTGTTCTTTTTCTAGTTGTATCGTTGATTCCATTTTATTTTCCTCCTGACACAAACAAAAACAAAGTTAATAATTTTGTACATTTAATATTTTACCTTATTAACTATTATAAGTCAATAAAGGTTGATTTTTCAGAAGAAATTGGAAAAGGGGGATATCTATAGAAGGGGTGTTTCTTTTGTGATAGACTATGGACTATGTTTTCTTTGTAAGGAAGCGGGTTATTGTGCTTTTTTTATATGTGGAATTGATTTCATAAGAGATGAAATTAAAGAAGGAGAAAGAAATGAAATTGTTACAGAAAAAAGAAATTTTACTTATTAGTCTTATGTTATTTTCGATGTTCTTTGGAGCAGGGAATCTTATATTCCCACCTTTTCTTGGATATGAAGCAGGAGAACATGTGTGGATTTCATTAGTAGGATTTATTATATCAGCAACAGGTCTTCCTATATTAGGTGTTATTTCTATTGCGAAAGCAGGAAGTTTTCAAACGTTAGCGGGTAGAGTTCATTCTTCATTTGCAATTATTTTTCCATGTATCGTGTATGTATTTATTGGACCTGGGCTTGGTATACCACGTGCGGGAAGTTTAGCTTTTGAAATGGGGCCAGGTCAGTTATTCCCTGAAGCAGGAAGCGGAGTATTATTGTTTTACACAGTTATTTTCTTTAGTATTGTTTACTGGTTAAGTTTATCACCATCTAAGTTAATGGGTTTGTTTGGGAAAGTTTTAACACCATTATTATTATGTATGATTGCCATTATTTTTATAAAAAGTATGTTTACATCAGTAGGTGGCGTGAAAGAGGCTGCGGGGAATTATGGACAAGCTCCTATGTTTCAAGGATTTTTAGATGGATATTTAACAATGGACGCGTTAGCTGCTTTAATTTTTGGAATTGTGATTGCAAATGCATTACGTGCAAAAGGTATTGAAGATGATAAAGGTTTAGCGAAATATATGAGTATTGCTGGAATCGGGGCGGGCCTATTATTATCGATTATTTATGTCATCCTTGGATATGTGGGGTCAATTAGTGGTTCATTAGGAACATTTGATAACGGTGCGAAAGTGTTAGCACAAGTGATGACCACATTATTTGGACAGGGCGGAGTCGTTTTATTGGGTCTTATTTTTACTATCGCGTGTTTATGTGTTTCAATTGGACTTGTTACGTCTTGTAGTCAATTTTTTGCAAGTGCATTTCCGAAAGTATCTTATAAAGTTTGGGCATTTATAGTAAGCGTTGTTAGTATGATCTTAGCTAATTTAGGATTAACGCAAATTTTAAAAGTGTCAGTACCAATTCTTGGATTTATTTATCCGATTGCATTAACACTTATTATTCTAGGTTTATTCCATAAGTATATGGGAAAGTATGCATACGTATATGCAGTGACCGTTGGGGTTGTAGCGATATTTAGTGCAATTGATATTTTAAATAAAAATGTAATGATGAATCAGTGGACGTCAGTATTAAAATATATTCCGTTTTATACAGAAGGTGTTGGGTGGATAGTTCCAGCTATTATAGGCGTGTGTGTTGGTGTCATCGTTAGCGTTGCTTTAAATAAGAATAAATGAGTAAAAAGGTGTTTTCCTATTTTGGGAAGGCACCTTTCTTTTTTTGGAAAAAATACTATTGAAAATGAATAGACTAAGAGTATGATAAAGATAATTGGTAATATATAGGTTCAATGAAAAGTTACGAATGAGGGGGAGCGTATGAAGAAGGATTTGGATAAGAAAATAGAAGCACTCGAAACGGCAATTGAAACGATTCAAGAAGCACTTGCTGAATTAAAAGTGAAGCAAAGGGAAATAGAAGTAGAGAACGCTCAGCAACATGTTAGTAAGGAAAAGAAAGAATATATTGAAACGGTAATGGAGGAAAAGCCAAAAGAAGAAATAGTTACGATAAAAGAGCCTGTGCAAGAACATGAGGTAAAACAAGTAGATATATCAGCTTTTAAACCAGAGCCATTTAATATTATTAAGTTTTGTCAAACGTGGTTACCGCGTGTATTTGTCGGTATTATGTTGCTTGGAGTGATCTGGTTATTTAAAGCAGGGGTAGATGCTGGTTTATTAACACCAGCGATACGAATTGTGTTTGGTATCGCATTATCTATCGGGTTGTATTATATAGGAGATATTCAAATTAAAAGAGAGAGACAGGCGTTAGGATTAGTATTGGCTGGAGGAAGTATTACCGGGATTGTTCTAACAACGTTTGCAGCACATTATTTATACGGATTTATTCCGGCAAGTGTTGCGTTTCTCTGTAATATTGCATGGGTTATTTTAGGCATTTATTTAGCGAAAAGATATCAATCGGAATATCTCACTATTTTCGTAGCGGTCGGAGCGTTCTTCGTACCATTCTTGTTAAATAGTACGACTCCTAATCCTTATATTTTCTTTGGATATGAGACAGTGTTAACACTTAGTTTATTATGGTATGCGTTGAAAAATCGTTATAAATACTTATATATGATTTCTTACGCTGTTGCGGCCATTGTTCTTTTTGTCTTCTTTGCTGTTATGTCAATATTAGTAGAGAACTTGCAAATACAGTTAACGATTGTATATGGTTTGATTCATTTACTATTATTTTGGCATATGTTTACGGAGAGAAGTTTTATACTAGAACCACGTTTGGCGATATTTAGTGCGAATGCAGTTTTCTTTATACTAGCTATTGCCAAAATACCTGATTTTACAACATGGGGATTGATTATTAGTGCAATTGTGCATGCTGCTATGTTTGTGCTTGAGTATAGGAAGAATAGACATTCTACATTTACAAATCTCTTATTTGGTTTCTCGATGGGAGCATTTAGTTTAGCGATTTTATATGAGTATAGTTTAGTGAATGCAGCGATCGTACTATTATTACAAGGTTTCCTTGGAATGGTTACTTCTATTAAAGGAAAACAACAGATAAAGTTGTATGTTAGTGCAACGATTTACGCAATTGGAATGATACAGACGATTTTTAGCCCGTTTGATCAATTTATTTCGGCAGGTTTTGTTGCTCATATTATTTTAATAGGAACATTCTATTATTGCATGAGACAAGCGAAAGAAGTGTTAGCGAGTTTTGGTAAGTATGTGTACTCTATAGCGCTCTACTGGTTAATGGTCATTGTATTTATTACAATCACTAGAATTGGTGAAGTTCTTTCTACAGATGGAAGTATAATTAGCGTATCTGTATCGTTATTATGGATGATATATGCGTTATTTGCAGTTTGGTTTGGCCGTTATAGACAGATGAATGAAATATTATATGCTGGATTAATCGTATTAGTAGTAACGGTAGGGAAGTTATTCCTACTTGACTTACCAGAGGTTTCGATGATGATTAGGGCAGTGTTATTCCTAATCGTCGGTAGTATAGGTATCGTTATTTCAAGAATGTTTTTCTCAAAAGAAGAGAAGTGAAAAGAAGGCAATCCATGTATGGATTGCCTTCTTCATTATTTTTTATTAATCGTTACAGTTTCATTATATTTCGCTGTTGTATTTTGACGTAGACGAAGCGTTGCTTGTCCAGTTGTATTTGAATCAATCTGTACATTTACAACTTTTTCAGCAGAGCCTAAGCTGTTTGTTGTGAAAGAGAATGCACTACTATATCCGAAAGCAGATGGCCAAGTGCCGTTTGTATTTTGAACTTTTGCTACTTGTGTTCCACCAGTAGTGAATATACCTAAAGAATAGTTGTTATAAGTTGTATTAGGTAGTAAGTTGTTTACTTGAATCTTCATTTGGAAAATTTCATTGTTTGGTAGAATGCTAGGGTGTGTAACGACGTAGTCGCTTGTTGTTACCGCACCGTTATAACCGTATGAACCTGGTTTAAAAGTATTTGTATTAAACCATTGATAACCTGCATTTGGTGCACTCCAAGGTTCAGGTTGTGGTTCTGTTGATAAGCTTGGCTGTTCAAATGTTTGTAGAGCTGTAGGTGAATCAAGTTGTAAACCATTTACTTGATCTAAACTTGTAAATGTCTCTTTATTCGATAACCAATTTACGATGTTTTCTAATAAAATCGCATCGTTTTCTTCTTTATAACCATCGTAAGTTTTCTTTGTTTGGCCAGAATCTTCACGAACGTACTTTGGTGTAGCATCTTCAACAGGAGAAGAGTCACCAATAAAGGCAGCTTTTCCAAGTCCTACTTTTGCAATTGCAGCATATGGGCCTTCTGCAATACCACCGCCATTATAAACGCCACTATCAACAGCGTTATTCCATTTTGATGGATTTTCTGGAAGGTAAACAAGTCCTTTTGCTAGTTTTGGGTTTGTAATTGCTAGAGTAGAACCAGCATGCATTGCTACAGAAGAGACACCTTTTGTAATTCCGAAAGATTGTTCAGGCGATACAATTGTTTTCGCTGAAACATCACCAAGTGCATTGTAGCGGAAGCGAATACCGAAGTTGTCAGATAGCCAATCAGAGCTTTCTACTCCTTGCATAGCTTGTGAATTTGCTTCTTCATTAGACATTCCTTTTGCTGGATTATCCCAAGCACCGCGTCTATATCCATTAAATACTTCAGAAGAGTCCCAGCGATTTTTATTACGATCCGCATTGTAATGATCGGCAATAAAGAAGATACTACCACCATTTTTTACATATTGTAACATAGCGTCCTGCTCAGATTTTTTGTAAGGAATATTAGCTTCTGGAACGATAAATACATTGTAACCATTTAAGTCTTCGTACGTAATAGGTGTTGATTTACGAAGTTCTTTTACGTGATATCCGTTTTTTGCAATGCCGTTTCCGAAGTCAGAAAAGCCGCCGTCAATAACCCAGTCAGCTGTCCCAGCAGTTTGACCGTGTGTATTATCGAATAATACTTTCTTCCCATTGTTTTGATTTACAACTTTTGCAGCAATTTCAGGAGCTGGGTCTACAGAGCTTTCGGCATAAGTAGACGGTATGAACGAGGTCCCTATACTTAGTGTAATTGCTGTTGCTAAAGAAAATGTAATCCATTTTTTATTCTTCATAGAAGAATCCCCCTAATAATAAATATATGTGCTTTAATAATGTAATTTATTTTTCTGTAAAAATAAAGACGGAAAACATAAAAAATATTAAAAGATTGTAAAAATACCGTGAATTTTGTTGAGAAATATTTATATAGATATAAAAGCACCCCTTCCAAGTAATAAGGAAGGGGTGTTTTGCTTAACTAATTTTTGAGTTAGGTGTTTCATCAATCTTATGAAACCCTTTCATGTAATATACGATTGCTAAGCCGATAAGCCAAATTGGGCCGACAATCAATGCAATTCGTGTATCTTCTGAATACGCCATTATACCTAGTACTAATACAAGGAAAACAAGTGAGAAATATGAGCTTAATGGGTATAAAGGCATTTTATACGATAACTTTTGTTTATTTTGAGTAGGTAAGCTTTTACGGAATTTAATTTGAGCAACTAATATAATTCCCCAAGTCCAAATTGCGCCGAAAGTTGAAATGCTAGTAAGCCATGTAAATACCTTTGCAGGTACGAGATAGTTTAATATAACACCAATGAGTAAAACGATAGCAGTTGCTACAATTCCTTGGCTTGGAATGCCGTTTTTATTTAAACGACCAAATCTTTCAGGAGCTTTTTTCTGCTGAGCTAATGTAAATAGCATACGGCCTGTACTAAATAAACCACCGTTACAAGAAGAAAGAGCTGCTGTTAATACGACAAAGTTAATAATACCTGCTGCTTTTGCGATACCAATTTGCTGGAATGTTAATACGAATGGGCTTCCTTTCTCACCAAGTTCGTTCCATGGATAAATTGCCATCATAACGAATAGAGCTCCTACGTAGAACAGTAATATTCTCCAAAACACGTTATCAATTGCTTTTGCGAGTGTTTTCTTCGGATTTTGAGCTTCACCAGCTGTAACACCGATTAATTCAACGCCTAAATAAGCGAATAGTACCATCTGCATGGAGAGTAGTAACCCAGAAAAACCATTTGGGAACCAGCCACCATGTGACCAAAGGTTTGAAATACCAGTAGCGATACCACCGTTTCCGAATCCGAATAAAATAATACCAGCGCCGACTACTATCATACAGATAATTGTGACAATTTTAATGAGAGCAAACCAAAACTCAAGTTCTCCAAATACTTTTACCGATAAGAAGTTAAAAGCGCTCATTAACAATAGAGCAAGTAACGCCCAAGTCCAGCGCGGGATATCTGGAAACCAGTACTGCATGTAAATACCAGCTGCTGTAATTTCAGCCATACAAGTAACAACCCATAAGAACCAGTAATTCCAACCAGTAATATAACCAGCGAGTGGGCTGATATAATCATATGCATATTTACTAAAAGAACCGGCAACAGGTTGTTCAATTGCCATTTCCCCGAGAGCTCGCATAATGAAAAAAATAACGAGTCCGGCAATCATATAGCCTAGTAAAATAGAAGGACCGGCTAGTTTAATAGCGGAAGCGGATCCTAAAAATAGCCCAACACCAATAGCTGAGCCAAGTGACATTAAAGTAATATGTCGTTCTTTTAAACCACGATTTAAAGTTCCAGATTTGTTTGTGTGCTGCATAAGAAGAATCCCCCTTGTAGAGTGAACGATATTTGAATGCGTTTACTAAATATTTAACTATTTCAAATTATAAAACATTTCCATCTGTTATGCTACAAAAATAATCATAATGAACTGTACTACATCTGTATTTGTCAGACTTAAACTTAAAATTCGAACTATTAGGGAATATATTGACTCTTCTTTTTATTGATTGTTAAGATTAAGTATTATATTTTCTCACATACTAGTAAGAAAAGAATGTGTGATAATAATTCAGGTGTAGGAAGGGTACATAAGCATGTTTCAATTACAAAAATATAACACTTCTGTGAAGCAAGAGTTTTTAGCTGGCATCACAACTTTTTTTACATTTGCGTATATTCTTGTCATCAATCCAAAAATATTATCTGATGCAGGTATACCATTTGACCAAGCGTTTACAGCAACAATTATTGCAACCGTTGTTGGAACAGTAGGTATGGCGATTTTCGCGAATTACCCGATTGTTATTGCTCCAGCTATGGGAATGAATGCATATTTTGCTTATTCTGTTGTACAGAAGGCAGAAGGGATTACATATGTAGTTGCCTTTTCAGCTGTATTTGTAACGGGGATTATTTTTCTTTTATTATCTTTTACTTCGTTTAGGCAAAAGTTAATTTTAGCAATTCCTGATAGTTTAAAGCATGCAATTGCAGGTGGAATTGGACTATTTATTGCTTTTATTGGATTGCGCCTTTCTGGAATTATCGTGGATCATCCGTCTAATTTAGTTACGATTGGTGATTTTCATTCTCCAGCCGTTATTTTAACTTTAATTGGTTTAATATTAGCGGCGGTATTAATGGCATTACGTGTGAGTGGTGCATTATTTATTAGTATGATTGTGACAGGAGTTATCGCCTTCTTTACAGGGCAATTGAAGTTTGCTGATAAAATTGTGGCGATGCCTCATTTGCCAGAGGGTATTATCGTTTCAAACCCAATCAATGCATTTTCAGATGTAATTGAATACGGATTATATGGTGTTGTATTTTCATTTTTACTTGTACTTTTATTCGATACAACAGGTGCATTACTTGGTTTAATTAAACAAGCAGGTTTAATTACAGACAATACAGAGAAGCGTTTTGGTAAAGCGTTTATTGCAGATGCAATTGGCGGGACTACAGGTTCTATCTTTGGAACAAGCCCAACAGCAGCGACGATTGAATCGTCAGCAGGTATTGCTGCAGGTGGGAAAACTGGATTAACAGGGATTGTAGTTGTTGGTCTAACAATTATAACGGCATTTTTCAGTCCTGTTATTGCTTCTTTATCAAGTGTAGCTGCTATTACAGCTCCTTCATTAATTATAGTAGGTAGTTTAATGGCACAAAGCATTCGAGATATTAATTGGAATGAATTTGAAGATGCGTTACCAGCATTTTTGATTTTTATAGGTATTCCGTTAACATCTAGTATTGCAAATGGAATCGCAATTGGATTTTTAGTATATCCGGTTTTGAAAATTGTGAAGGGTAAAGGAAAGGAAGTACATCCATTACTATACTTATTTACAATTTTATTTGGATGTCATTTATTTTTATAATATAGATATAGGAGAGGGAGCTTCTTATGAGAGGCTCCTTTTTTGTGTATAATAAAGTGAAACTATAGGCAGTAGTGGGGATTTATCCCCACTGTGTATTAGCCCGCATCAATCGGGATAATGTGGAAATTAAATTGATTTCGCAAAATATAAATTACCTAATGGAATATATATGTTACAATAAAGGTAGAGGAGGAACATGAATGGCTGTAAGTAAAATAAAAGTCGCGCGTGTTCAGTTAGATTTAACACAGCAAAAATTAGCAGAAAAAGTAGGCGTTACAAGGCAAACGATTAGTTTAATTGAGAAGGGGAAATACAACCCATCTTTAGATTTATGTTTGAAAATTTGTTATGCAGTAGATAAAACGTTGAATGATTTGTTTTGGGAGGAAAAGGAGTGATAGGATGAAAATCGTGAAAGATGAACGTTTAATGATTGAAGGGTTAAAACATATTAGATTAGTTTTCATCTTACAAAATATCGTCATACTAGCTATCGTCTTTTACCGCTATGTCTTGCAAGGGGCAGGATATGAAAATGTTTCGGATCTATTAATGGTATTTATGGGCGGGATCGTAGCCATTAACTTCTTAAATTAAAAACATTCTGTAGAGGCATATGAGCATACAGGTGGGGTATCACGTAGCTATTTCATGAAACTATTATTCATTCCGGTAGGTATTGTTATTGGACTGTTAGCTATTTGTATTATTGTAACACCGGATATTTCGATAAAAGAAATCAGTATAACAGCACTTATTATGTTTGCTTGTTTTTTAGGTCCTAGTTTATTTATCTACATGTATATGAAAAAGATAAAAAGTGAAGATTGAAATATAAGAAAAGCTTTCCCGTATTGAGGAAAGCTTTTCTTATATTTTTTTATACAGTACTTTATGAAGGCCAATCGGTTCAATTTCAAAGATTTCACCATGCTCCTGAAAGTCTAATCGCTTGTAATAGTCAGTTACAGTAATACGGCCATTACACCATAGGATGTTTGCTTTCCGTTCTTTTAAAATTTGTTCTGCCTTCTGAATTAAGGAGCTTCCAGCTCTTTTGTTCCGAAAGTTAGGTAATGTTGCCATTCCTCTTAGTCTATAATGGATACCATTTTGCAAATCAGGATATATTTCTTTTGAGAAGGAAGCAATGCTAATCAACTCATCGTTTATAAAGGCACCTAAGTGGAATGTGTCTTTTTCGTAGTCAGAAGAGTATTTACAGTTTGCTAGGGACTGATTAGGACGCAACACCGCTTGGCGTAATAAGTGTGTCTCGGATGCATCAATATACTGCACAGTGATCATATTATCATCCTTTCTTATAAACCTTTTTCTATAAGTTGTATAAAGAAGTATGCAGGTGCAGCGAGAAGACCGAGTATACTAGCGGTTCCGAGAAGGAGTGAAAGAAAAAGGCATGAGTATTTAACTCCATTTGATTTTTTCCAACCATAGCTGCAAATTTCAATGCTAACACCGATGAGAATAATGGCGACGAGTACTTCCGCTAATAATAAGAGAGCTAAAGTTACAATAGACATAATGTAATCCATCCTCATAATATGTGATAGTAACATTTTACCATATGAAATTAAAAAAATGCCCCTCAATTATGTGAGGGGCATTTTTTTACTCTAATATGTTTTTTAGTGTATCGATATGCTCTTTTGAACCTGTTACAAGTAATGTATCACCGTGTTGTAGTCTTGTATCACCATGTGGTATTAATGCTTTATTACCGCGGTAGATTTGAATCACAAGTACATCACCTAAAAACGGAAGGCGGCGAAGTGCAACGCCGTTATATTTATTGCTGCGTAGTTCAACTTCGCGTACTGTTTCGTTTGCAGTTGTAATTAAGCGAACGAGACTAGGTTTATCAATAAGTGCACGTAATAAAATACGTGTAGAGTTAATTGTTGAGAATACAGCGATATGTTCTTGCGTTGCTTTTTCTTGTAGAAGTGGATCTTCTACACTTGCAATAACATGTTCAACACCTAGCTCTTTTGCATGTTCTGCTAATAATAAGTTTTGTTCATCATCGCTTGTTGCAACAACGACGCGATCTGCATCAAATGCTGTTTGTTCAGTTAATGATGCGATTGTGATGTCATCTAATTTCACGATAGGGAAGTCATGCGATTTCGCTTCCTCATCATTTATTTTGTTTTGACGCATCATATATAGCGTTACGTCATAATCTTCTCGTTTTAAATCTAGTGATAACGGAAGGGTAATTCTGCTCGCGCCAATAATAGCTACTTTTGGTTTTGGTGTTTCTACTTTTGGGAACATTTTTTTAAACAATACAGGTGCAAAAATACAAGTAATAACTGCGCTTAAAATAAGAGAGGCAGATAAACTTGGACTGATGATCCCTAGTTTTTCACCAATTTGTGCAGCCGCAATAACTAAAGAAAGTGTCGATGTTAATAAGATTGCACTTCCAAGTACGATATTACGTGGATACCATTTTCGTAAGACGAGTGATGGTAAGAGTTTTGAAATAAAGAGTCCTACAATTAAGATTGGGATCATTAGCATGCTAGAAGGCTCTTTAAAAATAGACCATACCTCTAGATTTACACCAACCATTACGAAGAAAATAGGGATGAAGAAACCATAGCCGATGGAATCAAGTTTTTCCACCATATCTTCATTGGGTGATAATAACGATACAAGTACACCTGCTAAGAAGGCACCTAAAATATTTTCTGCTCCAACAGATTCCGATAACCCAACTAAGATTAAAATGAGTGCAAAAACAGCCCGTGTATCAATTTGTACACTACCAGCTTTTAAACTATCTAAGTATGGAATGTTTTTAAAGCGTTTTGCAATAAAGTAAATGACAATACCGGCACCGAATAGAAGAAGTAAGAGCCACATACTTTGGCCGCTTTCGGAATTTAATCCGACGAAAACAGCGAGTAAAATCATTGTAACTAAGTCTGCAATAACAGCAACTAATAAAATGATTTGTCCGATCGCAGTTTTTCCTAGGTTGTTTTCTTTTAATGTTGGTACAACAACCCCTAAAGAAATAGTTGAAATAATTAAAGTCATGAACATTGCATTATCTACAAATCCTAGCCATACGAATAGTAATGATAAGGCATAAGATAAGATGAAAATAAATAAGAAGATAATGCTTGCTGCTTGAAATGTATTTGGTTCGTTTGTCGTATTTTTTTTCCCTTTTTGTTTAAAGATAGAAAAGTCAATTTCTAAACCGCTTAAGAACATGAGGAAGATAAATCCTAATGTTGATAAAACTTGAAGCCATATATCTGGCTCAATAATATTAAACCCACTTTTACCTACAAAGATTCCTGCAATAATTTCTGCAACGACAACAGGAAGTGCTTTTAATTTAAAGCGTTGTAACAAAAGGGGAACGAAAAACGCGATTGCAACGACAACCATAAGTGATAGAACAGAAGTATGATGTTCCATTGCGTTCTCTCCCTTCAAATAAATATAGTACCTATTTAGCCATATAATAGGTAGAAAAGCAACGCATATGGATTCGATTTCATAAAGAAAGACTTTTCTTAAGATTTGTCATAATAAGTATATTTTTCATGATTCTGTTGTTAATTCCGTAATGTGGATGTAATAGGGGAGGAGAATAAAAAAAGACTGCTGAGATTCCTCAGCAGTCTTTTTCATGTACATTACATTGAGAAGAAGATCCATACAGTTAAACCGACTGTTGCAGTTGCAACGAAGAAACTGTATATCATTGTAAGAATTTGAACTCTTCCTTCTCCTTCTTTTAAATGCATGAACATAATTAATTGTAATAACGCTTGCGCAACAGCCATTATGATAATAGTTGTTAAGACTGTTGAAAGTGGCAATGTTGTGTAAAGTGCCACGTATAGCGCTAGGAACGTTAGTGCAAGCGATAAAATAAATCCGAAAACGTGTGACCAAGGGAATCCGCTATGCGCATGCCCGTTTGCTTGGTTATTATTTTGACCCATTTACGCCACCATCCCGTTCAAGTAAACTAGTGTGTAAATAAAGACCCAAACTAGATCAAGGAAATGCCAGTATAAGCTGATAATGAATACTTTACGAGCTGTAACTGGTGTTAAACCTCGTTTTAAAATTTGGATAATAACACAAGTTGCCCAAATGATACCGCCTGTTACGTGGGCTCCGTGCGTTCCAAGAAGAACGAAGAATGCAGATAGGAAAGCACTTGTTTGAATTGTTGCGCCTTCACCGATGTACATAATGAACTCTTCGATTTCAAAGAATAGGAAACCTGCACCTAAAAGTAATGTAAGGATGAACCATCCAAGCATTGCTTTTTGATTGTGCTTACGCATTTCGTGAATTACGATACCACATGTGAAACTACTTGTTAAAAGTAGTAATGTTTGAATTAAAAGCGTTTTAAGTTCAAACAGTTGCGCTGGAGTTGGGCCATCTGCCGTACGACCAGCAAGGACTAGATAAGAGGCGAAAAGTGTTGCGAACAGCATAATTTCAGCCCCAAGAAAAATCCAGAATCCTAGGATATTCAATCTGCTTTGTTCGGATTGATATTCCAAAGGTAAGCTTTTATCTAAAGCCGCCATGTCATTTCACCTCTCATGCTATATGTTCTGTTTCTTTAATTTCATCAACACTTACGTAGTAACCATCGTCATAATCGAATGAACGATAGATTAAGCAAGCTAAAATACCAATACCACCGATTGCTGCAAGCCAGAACCAGCTAAATACTAATGCGAAACCTGCAAGACCGAAGAATCCAGACGCAATAATAGGCACACCAGAGTTACTTGGCATGTGAATTGGTTTGATATCTTCTGCAGCTGGTGTAACTGTTTCTCCGCGTTTTTTCATGTACCAGAAAGCATCAGCTTCTTTGATTTCAGGAAGTTTCGCGAAGTTGTAATGTTGTACAGGAGATTGAGTTGCCCATTCAAGTGTACGGCCATCCCATGGATCTCCAGTTGTGTCACGTTCACCGTGACGTGCACTCCAAATTACGTTGTAGCAAAGAAGTAGGAAGCCGATACCCATCATTACCGCACCAACTGATGCGATTTGGTTTAGCCATCCCCATCCAAGACTTTCAGAGTAAGTGTACATACGACGAGTCATACCGTCTAAACCTAAGAAGTACATTGGGAAGAAACAGATGTTGAATCCGCTCATAAAGATCCAGAATGTCCATTTACCTAGGCGTTCATTTAACATATGACCAGTCATTTTTGGATACCAGAATGTGAATCCAGCAAGCATAGCGAATACTGTACCTGCGATTAATACGTAGTGGAAGTGAGCAATTAGGAAGTAGCTGTTATGGTATTGATAATCAGCTGCTGCCATTCCAAGCATAACCCCTGTAACCCCACCGACTACGAAGTTTGGAATAAATGCCAATGACCAAAGCATTGGAACTGTAAAACGGATACGTCCTTTATACAGTGTAAACAACCAGTTAAAGATCTTAACACCGGTTGGAATCGAAATCGCCATTGTCGAAATCGAGAAGAATGAGTTAACCGCTGGACCTGCACCCATCGTGAAGAAGTGGTGAAGCCATACGACGAAACTTAGTAAAGAAATTGCAACCATTGAGTATACCATCGCACTGTAACCGAATAGACGTTTACGTGAGAATGTACTAATGATTTCAGAGAAAATACCGAATGCCGGTAAAATAACGATATATACTTCAGGGTGACCCCATACCCAGAACAGGTTGGCCCATAACATCGGCATACCGCCGCTCGCCATCGTAAAGAAGTGAGCATCGAATAGACGGTCAAATGTCATTAATGCAAGAGCAACTGTTAATACTGGGAAAGCGAAAATAATAATAATTGTTGTAATTAAGATTGACCAAGTAAACATTGGCATTCTCATTAAAGTCATACCAGGTGTACGCATTTTTAAGATAGTAACAAGGAAGTTAATACCGGTCATTAGCGTACCGAGACCTGAAATCTGTAATGCAATTGCGTAGTAGTTATTTCCTACGCCTGAAGTAAACTCTGTACCTGCCATTGGGAAGTAAGAAGTCCACCCAGCGTCTGGAGAACCACCGATTACGAAAGCGATGTTGAATAACATTGCTCCGACAAAGAATAACCAGAAACTTAAAGCATTTAAGAACGGATATGCAACGTCACGAGCACCAATTTGTAATGGTACTACAAGGTTCATTAATCCCATAACGAATGGCATTGCCATGAAAAGAATCATTACTGTACCATGTGTTGTAAAGATTCCGTTATAGTGTTCTGCGTTTAAATAAGTTGTTTCTGGGAATGTTAACTGTGCACGGATCATTAAACCATCCATACCACCACGGAATAACATGATAACCGCAGAAATAATATACATGGCTCCGATTTTTTTATGGTCAACAGTTGTCAACCATTCGTCCCAAAGCCATTTCCATTTTTTATACTTTGTTAGTACGAAAATGATTGCTAATGTCACAAGAACGATAGAAGCGTCTGCACCGTAAATAATCGGGTCACCTGTGACAAAGAATTCATCAAGCTTCACTGTGTTCACTCCAATCTGTTGGAATAATAGCTATTATTTTTTGTTTTTGTAGTAGTTGTAATCACAATATTCAAGTGATTTTGGATCTACATAACTTAAGTGGTGACTAGAGAACGTCATGCGTCCAACTACACCAGGTTTAATAATTTCGTTGTATTTCTGTTCTGTTAACTTATCAGCGGTTTGTTGTACTTCTTTAACCCACTTGTCATATTTCTCTTTAGTTTTCGCTTCAACTTCGAACTCCATGTGAGTGAATCCTTCACCAGAGAAGTTCGCACTACGACCTAGGTAAGAACCTGGCTTATCAGCTTGTAAATAAAGATCCATAATCATGCCATCCATTGTGTACTTCATACCACCAAGTTCTGGTACCCAGAAAGCATTCATTGGGCCGACAGAAGTCAGTTTGAATTGAATTGGTACACCAGCTGGGATGTTTAAATAGTTAACGGTTTCAATTTTTTCCTCTGGGTAACTGAATAACCATTTCCAGTTTGCAGATGTAACATAAATTTCAACTGGTTTAATATGTTTGGACTCTTTCGGAACCTCTTCCGAAGCATAAGTTGCTTTTACTGTTGGAATCGATAATGCGATAACGATAATAACAGGAACAAGCGTCCAAATAATTTCTAGTAATGTGTTACCGTGTTGTTCAGGTGGCTCATAGTCCATATTCTCTGGTTTTTCACGATAACGAATCAAGATGACTGTAAACAGAATGAATACAATTGCGATAATTAATGACATAAGCAAGAATGACCAAACAATTAAATCATACTGTGCTTTTGCAACAGGTCCTTGCGGATTTAATACTGCGAGTTTTTTATCACAGCCACCGAGGAACAGAAGTAATGATAACGGAAGAAGCGAAGCCAACTTCCAAAACGCTTTCTTTAGTTGCACGATTGAAAATCTCCTTTCTCCTTGGATTGAAACTATGCCAATAAAACAATATAAACCTATTAATTTATAGAAGGCAATAGTTTTTGATATATTGTTAAAAAATAGACACAAATGCACACTTTTTAAGGTGAATATCATTTGTAACTTGATTACATTGTAAACTATTTTCCAGAGAAAAACGTGATTGTGAAAATTTTAAGATAAATAAAGTTATACCAGGATATCCAAGAAATAGAAAAAAGCTATCTTATCATAAGGAAGATAGCTGAATATTTTGTATATTTAGTTTATTTATCGTGTGACAGTTCGTGGCTGTTCAAGTGTGACAACTTTTTTATATTTAACTTGGTATAAAATGTAACAAATAATCATAAATGGAATGCCACAATAAAGAGCAATTCTTTGATCTGGAATGAAAGCCAAACTAACAAATGTAATGAAATTAAGTGAGAACGCTACGATTGGAACTAGCGGATAGAGCGGTGTACGATATTTTAAATCATTTATGTCGCCACCATTTTTCACGAAATTTCTACGGAAGAAAAACTGTGAAGCGGCGATTGACATCCACACGACAACAGCAGCCATTGCTGCAATAGATGTTAAAACTAGAAAGACAGTATCTGCCGCAAATACACTTGTTAATAAAGAAAGGCTAGCGAAAATTAGGCTGAAAATTAGTGCATTTAGCGGTACACCTTTTTTAGTTAATTTCGTAAATGCTGGACTTGCCATTCCTTGTTTTGCCATCGCCCAAAGCATACGAGAATTTGCGTATAGACCAGAGTTAGCAACGGATAATACAGCTGTAATAATAACGAAGTTCATAATGTCTGCTGCATATGGTACACCGGCTACATCAAAAACAAGTACAAAGGGACTTTCGACTAGATTAGCCTCTTGCCATGGGAGTAAACCTACAACAACTGATATCGCTAAGACGAAGAAGAAGAGAGTTCGCCAAATTGTGTTTTTGATTGCTTTTGGAATTGTTTTTTCAGGGTTTTCACTTTCTCCTGAAGCGATTCCGATTAATTCTGTTCCTTGGAAGGAGTAATTTACTGTAATCATCGTAAGAAGAACAGCTAATGCGCCGTTTGGAAATAGCCCGCCATTTTCAGTGAAATTATGAAGCATTGGAGCTGGCTTTCCATTAAAGTCTAGTAGACCGAACATAACAGCGCCACCAAGTACGATGAAAATAGCAATTGTCGCGACTTTTACACTTGCGAACCAAAACTCTGCTTCTGCATATGCTTTTGCTGATAAAGCGTTTACGAGGAAGAGTGCTGCTGCAAATGTAACGCACCAAATCCATGAAGAAACGTCTGGAAACCAGCGTTTCATTAAAATACTTACAGTTGTTAACTCTACTCCCACCGTAACAGCCCAATTTAGCCAATACATCCAACCGACAACAAATCCAAAACCAGGTGAAATAAATTTGCTTGCATAGCTTTGGAATGAACCTGCTTCTGGCATAGCAACGGATAATTCACCAAGACATAACATCGTTAAATACATAACAAATCCACCGACTAAAAATGCAAGAATAGCACCGCCAGGTCCGGCATTATGGACGATTTGACCAGATCCCATAAATAGACCGGTTCCGATAACGCCGCCGAGTGCAATCATAAATAGGTGTCTACTTTTCATTGTTCGTTTTAAATCTGTTTGTTCAATTTGTTGATTCATATGCCCCTCACCCCGTATTTTCTTGAATGTGTGAACTTCGTTTTATTCTGAGTTTTTAATCATTAGTGGGGGATGCAACACACACTCGGTTTATTTGCTATGAAATGAATGGAGTATGTAAAAAAACGAACTATGACTAAATACTCTAAGAATGTTTGTTAACATGGTGATATCTTCACTATGTTAACAATTTTGATTTTAGCAAAATATTCTGGAAATGTATATTTATTTTTCTTTTTATTAAAAATAATTAGAATTTTTACAATTAATTCTATGAGCGATAATTCACATGATCTTTCTAGCAAACTAGTAAGAAGAAGGGTACAATGATAAGAGTTGTGTCTGTAAAATAATAATTAATGGAGTTTTGTTTATAATGAAAAAGTTAAAATATCTTTTTGTTTTTGGGATTATACTTGCTGCTGCATTTTTTATAGGAAAAGATAAAATCATGCAAAAGGCGCAAGTTCTACGCTTAGAGTTTCTATCTGAAATGAAAGAAGCAGCTATGATTGAAGATGTTCCGTTTATTAAACAATTACCAGAATTACCTCGAGGATGTGAAGTGACAAGTTTAGCTATGTTGCTGCAATATAAAGGTGTACAAGTAGATAAGATGCAACTTGCTAGCGAAATTCATCGCGTTCCATTTGAACAAAATGGCGTACGGGGAAATCCTTACGAAGGGTTTGTTGGAAATATTTACACAAAGGCAGAGCCTGGATATGGTGTATATAATCAACCGATTTTTAATTTAGCAGAAAAATATGTTCCTGAAAAAGTAATTAATTTAACAGGTAGAGACATGCAAGATATATATAAAGTAATTAGTTCTGGTTCACCGGTATGGGTCATTATCAATACGACGTTTAAGCCGCTAGCTGAAAGTAGTTTTGAAACATGGAATACGAGTTCGGGCGAAGTGAAAATTACATATTATGAGCATAGTGCAGTAGTAATTGGATATGATCAAAACTTTGTATATGTAAATGATCCTCTTAAAAATAATCCGCGTTTGGCTGTTCCACGAGCAGAATTTGAGAAAGCTTGGGAGCAAATGGGAAAACAAGCAATTACTATTTTATGATAATGAAAAAGTCATCTTTTGGATGGCTTTTTCTTTTTAGTTTATTATCACTGAAAATTCAGAAGATTCTTTTAAAAGTTAACAATTCACGTTATAATAACATTTAACTTGGTGAAGAAGGAGTGAAGGGGTATGGATGTTGCAAAGGAACTTGTTTTGTCAAAAAATCAGTTAGTTGAGTGGAGAAGGCATTTTCATAAGTATCCAGAGTTATCTTTTCAAGAAGAAAAAACATCGCAGTTTGTGTTCGACATACTTCGAAAATCCCCGTATTTAGAAGTGTCACGGCCGACTAAATATAGTGTGATGGCAAAGTTAGTAGGTAAACAGCCGGGCAAAACAGTTGCGGTTCGAGCCGATATGGATGCTCTTCCTATTCATGAAGAAAATGAGTTTGATTTTATTTCTACATATAAAGGTGTGATGCATGCATGCGGTCATGATGGACATATAGCGATATTACTTGGAGTCGTACATAAGTTAGTGGAAGAAAGAGAGAAGATTAAAGGGGAGATTCGTTTTCTATTCCAACATGCTGAAGAGAATTTCCCTGGTGGTGCAGAGGAGATGGTTGCTGCAGGTGTAATGGAAGGTGTGGATTATATTATTGGTGCTCACCTTTGGGCGTCGTTAGAGGTTGGGAAAATAGGCGTTATTTATGGTCCTGCAATGGCTGCACCGGATGTTTTTAAAATTAAGATAGAGGGAAAAGGTGGACATGCTGGAATCCCTCATGAAACGGTGGATAGTATCGCAATCGGAACACAAGTCGTTTCGCAACTTCAGCAAATTGTATCTCGCCTCACGAATCCATTAGATTCTCTCGTAATATCTGTTACACAATTTCATGCGGGGACAACTCATAATGTAATACCAGAGCAAGCGGAGATTGAAGGGACAGTGAGAAGTTTAAGACATGAATTACGAGGTGAAACAGAGAAGAAGATTGAGCGGATTGTGAAGTATATTACGGAATCTTACGGAGCGAAATATACATTTTCATATGAATATGGATATCGACCAGTTGTAAATGACTATGAAGCTACAGATCTTATTGAACAAACGGCATTACAACTTTATGGAAGGGATAGAGTTGTTCGTTTACAGCCGACGATGGCTGGAGAAGATTTTTCAGCGTTTTTACAAAAGGCACCGGGGACATTCTTTTTTATCGGAGCAGGAAATAAAGAGAAAGGTATTATATATCCTCACCATCACCCTCGTTTTACAATTGACGAAGATGCATTACCGATTGGAGTCGAAGTCTTTGTATCAGCCATTATGAATTTTATAAGTAAAGGAGAATGAGATGAAGAAAATATACATCCTAGCGCTTATTCCAGTTCTTTGTTTAGTAGTTGGGCCAATATTTGCGAATTCAGTTACTCCTTACGTATTAGGGATGCCATTTTTATTATTTTGGGTATTATTATCAGTGTTTATTACATCTCTTTGTATGGGGCTTGTGTACGTGTTTGATCCTGCTAATAAGGAGGATGTAAAATGACTGCATTACTTATCATTATTTTATTTTTGTTTCTCGCATTATTTTTAGGGATTCGGGCACAACATGGAAAAGATATGGATTTAGAGCAATGGTCAGTTGGGGGAAGAGGATTTGGCACTATTTTTGTTTTTCTCCTTATGGCAGGTGAAATTTATACGACGTTTACATTTTTAGGGGGAAGCGGTTGGGCGTATAGTAAAGGCGCGCCTACCTTTTATATTTTAGGTTATGGCGCTTTAGCTTATCTTTTATCGTATTTTTTATTGCCACCGATTTGGAAGTATGCGAAAGAGCATAACCTTGTTTCACAGTCGGATTTTTTTGCGAAGAAATATAGAAGTAAAGCGCTTGGACTTATTGTCTCAATTGTTGGTGTTGTTTCCATCATCCCATATCTTGTTTTACAGTTAAAAGGACTGGGAATTATCGTTTCAGAAGCGTCTTACGGAAGGGTGTCACCTGTTGTTGCGGTTTGGATTGGTGCCATTGTTATAACTATATATGTAATGGTTTCAGGTATACACGGTTCAGCTTGGACGGCTGCTTTGAAGGATATTATGATACTGTTTATCGTTATGTTTTTAGGTATATATTTACCGTATCATTATTATGGAGGATTTCAGCCGATGTTTGAAGCTGTAGAAGCAGCGAAACCGGGGTTTTTATCTTTACCTGAAGAAGGAATGAGTATTTCTTGGTTTGTTTCTACTATTATATTAACGGCCCTCGGCTTCTATATGTGGCCTCATACATTTGCTTCTGCTTTTTCTGCAAAAAATGAAAAAGTATTTCGTAAAAATGCAGCAATTATGCCATTGTATTCTTTAGTGTTACTTTTCGTATTTTTTGCAGGGTTTGCTGCTATATTGCAAGTTCCTGGGTTAAAGGGAGCGGATGTAGATCTTTCGTTAGTCCGTCTTGCTTTACAAACTTTTGACCCTTGGTTTATTGGGATTATTGGTAGTGCGGGAGTATTAACGGCATTGGTTCCAGGCTCTATGCTTGTTATGGCGGCTTCTACACTGTTAGCGAAAAATATTTACCGAACGATCGTTCCGTCAGCTTCAGATAGACAAGTTGCTAAAGCCGCAAAGTTATTTGTACCTGCAGTAACGCTCGTAGCAGTTTTATTTACATTTAAAGGAGGAGAAACAATAGGAGCCCTTCTTTTAATGGGATACAGTATCGTTACGCAACTTTTCCCTGCACTTGTATGTAGCTTGTTTCCACGCCAAATTATTACGAAGCAAGGAGCGATTGCAGGAATGGGAGTTGGGCTGTTAGTGGTCGCATATATTACCTTATCTGGTTCAACTATAGCCACGATGTTTCCGAGTTTTCCGCAGTATATAAAAGATTTGAATGTAGGTATAGTCGCATTGTTAATTAATATGATTGTGATGTTTGTAGTTAGTGGATTTACAAAAGGTGTATCTATAAAGAAAAACAGTATAATAGTAGAAAAGTAATTCGTTTATTGGAGCTATCTTTGTAAAGAGATAGCTCTTTTTTGTATATATTTCCTTCTATTAGCGGAATCTAACTAAAAACTTGTTGAAAAGGAAGTTAGGTGGGGAAATTGTTAGAGCTTGAAGGTAACTTATTTGAAGTTATGAAAGAAATTAGGGATGAGTTAGGTTCACCTAATGATTTAACAATTAGAGAAGTTGCTCTTGCTGGGAGTTTTACACGTTGTGCGGTTGTGTTTTTATGCGGATTAACAGATAAGGATAATGTTTATAAATATGTCATTCGCACACTGCAATACGAAGAAATTCAAAATGAGGAAGCTGTTGTTCAAACGTTATTGGATCGTTTTATTTCTATCGCAGAAGTGGGTGTAAAGACGAAGTTTCCAGATATTATGAATGCGATTTTAGCGGGAGATACAGTTATATTAATTGATAATATTCAAACTGCTATCGTTATTAATAGTAGGGCTTGGGAGAAGCGAAGTTTAGAGCCACCAGTGACAGAAGATTTAATACGCGGACCGAGAGTTGGATTAAATGAAGATATTAATGTGAATAAAATGTTAATCCGACGCAGTTTACGCGATCCAAAGTTGAGGTTCCAATCTTATATTATGGGGAAGCGATCGCAGAAAGAAGTAACCCTAGTATATATAGAAGATATTATTAATCCTCACATTGTAAAAGAGTTAGATCGCCGTCTTCAATCAATAGTGACAGATGTCGTTTTGGAAACAGGTACGATTGAACAATTAATTCAGGATAATAATTTATCCCCATTTCCACAATTTTTGAATACGGAGAGGCCTGATAATATTATAGCCTCATTAGCGAAAGGGAAGGCGGCCATTTTAGTAGATGGATCCCCATTTGCTCTTATCGCGCCACTCGTATTTGTTGATATTTTTCAATCTGTAGAAGATCATTACGAGCGCTGGGTGATTGGAACGTTATTAAGATTTTTACGTATGGGATCAGGTATAATTGCGGTTTTGTTACCAGCTATGTATGTAGCACTTGTATCTTATCATCAAGGACTTATTCCTTCTAAACTGGCTTATTCAATTGCGGGTGCGAGGGAAGGTGTTCCGTTTCCAGCATATATTGAAACGTTAATGATGGCCTTGACTATGGAATTAATACGAGAAGCTGGAATCCGATTGCCGAAACCGATGGGACAAACGATAGGGATTGTAGGAGGTCTTGTAATTGGAGAAGCTGCGGTAAATGCAGGAATTGTAAATCCGTTTTTAGTTATTATTATTGCGGTTACTGCGATTGCTACGTTCTCGCTTCCTGTATATAGTATTACAATTACGTTCCGAATTTTACTTTTTGTCTTTGTATTAGCTGCAACGGCTTTTGGGTTGTATGGGATCATTCTAGCTCTGATCGCACTTGCTATTCATATTACAAATTTAACGAGTGTTGGTATACCGTATACAACTCCAATTGCTCCTGCATTTTATAAAGATTGGAAAGAAGAATTTATTCGCATGCCAAAATCGATGTTGAAAGATAGACCAGAGTACTTACAAACAAAAGATTCTACAATACGTCCAAAGGAGCGAAAATAATTGAAACCATTTGAGTATGGCGATGAAGAGATTGGATCTCGGGAAATTGGATTTGCGGTATCGTCAACAATTATTGGTATAGGGGCATTGTCTATGCCAAGAGATATCGCTAGCCAAACTTTATTTTCGGACGGTTGGGTTATTTTGCTTTTGGGTGGATTGGTCTGTGCAGTTTTAGGCTGGTTTGTGACGAGAGTGGCTATCTTATTCCCAAAACAAAACTTTGTTCAATATACGAGTGCGCATTTGACGAAGCCTGTTGCATACACAATTAGTAGCATTTTAGTATTAACGTTTGCTGCTTTGACAGCATATGAATCGCGAATGATTTCAGTTATTTCTCAAACGTATTTATTTAGTGATACACCGATACAACTACTGTCTTTCTTTTTCTTATTAGTTGTTATTTACGGAATAGCAGGATCAAGAGCGGCCTTATTAAGGTTAAATGTTTTATTCTTACCTATTGTTTTAATTGCGATAGTGCTTCTTTCTTTATTGAATATAAATTTAATGGAAATAAATAATTTACTACCAGCTTTTCAAACTAAAGTAAGTCAATATGCTGTTGGAGTTAAAAATTCTATTTTTACGTTTATTGGATTTGAAGTAGCTCTGTTTTATGCGGTGTTGCTAAATGATAAGGCAGCGAAAAAAGCGCCAATGGCAGTTGCGAAAGCGGTGATGGTAAACGTGTTGTCGTACATTTTAATTTATGTAACTTGTATTAGTGTTTTTACGTATATGACAACACGTGGATTGACATATCCAACAATTGAATTAGGGAAAGAAATTGAAATTGGTGGAGGATTTTTAGAAAGGTTTGATGCGATTTTTTTTACGACTTGGATTATTACTATTTATAACACTACGGCAATGTATTATGACGTCGCATCTTTATTGTTTTGTGCTATGTTTCCGAAAGTGAAGAAACATATTTTTATTTTCGTAAGTGCCCCGATTATTTTTATGGTGAATATGATACCTAGTAGTTTGAATACTTTATCAAGTTATGGGACTTATTTAGCTTGGATAGATATGGGAGTTGTTGTGTTAGCGCCTTTGCTCGTTTTAATTGTATATAAAATAAAAAGAAGGAATGGTGGAAATGAAACACCTTCTTAAAATTATAATGGTTATGGCTTTAACTGGATGTATGAGTGGGTGTTCTGAGTTAGAAGAGATAGAAGAAAGAGGATTTGTAGTAGGAGCGGCTTACGATATTGTGAAGGAGAAGAAAGCGAATCCAATTATGAAAGGGACCTATCAGATGGTACTCCCCAGTAAATTGTCTCAACAGGGCGGACAAGGGGGTGGGGGGGATAGCGAAAATTATATTAATGTTAGTGCGAAAGCAGATAGTGTGTTTGAACAAATAAGAATAATCGCTAAAAAAATTAGTCGAACATTATTTTTCCCTCATATACAGGTGATTATTTTCTCTGAAGAATTACTTTCACATCCATACATTTTACAAAATACGTTAGATGTATATATTCGCGATCATGAGATGAGAAGAAATATTCGTTTGTTCGTTTCTAATAAAAATGCCGAAGCTATTTTAAAACAAAGTGCCAAGCCTGAAAATTTACCGGCGCAGTATATTGATATGTTAGCTGAACACCCTCCGAAAAATGCCCAAATGATTGAGGCTGCAAGAATTGGTGAGGTGCAGGAAAAGATGATCTCTAACCGAAGTTTCGTATTGCCTATTCTGGAACTAACAAAGCAAGGAGTACAAATGAACGGTGCAGCATTGTTTCGTGGAAAGGATAATAAGTGTGTAGGCAATTTGAGTGGGGAAGAAACATTAGGGATGAATTATATAATAGGTAAAAAAATTGGAGGTTTTTTTACCATCCGTAAAAAGAATCAACTTATTACATATGAAATTCATAAGTTACGTCGAAAAATTAAAGTATCCACAACGAATGCTACAAAACCGAAATTTAATATTCATTTATTTTTGGAAGGTACAATAGCTGAGTTGCACTTTAGTGATCATAAAAAGGTTTTGAATGAAAAGCGTTTAGAGAGGGATATATCGGAAGAAATGGAGGAGCGTATTCAAAAATCGATTAAGCTTGTTCAAAAAAAATATAAGGTAGATGTATTAGAGTTAGGGGAAGTGTATAAACGACATAATTATAAAGAATGGACAAAAATAAGTAAGAATTGGGATCAAGGCGAAAATTACTTTAGTAATGCTGAAATTACTGTTCATGTTCATCCAACAATTGAACATTCAGGTTCAGCTTTACCGAAAAGAGTGAAATAAGGTGATATAAGTTGTTTACTGGATTGGGAATTAGTTGCACGATATTAATGGCGGTGCTGCCAGGGGCTATATATTTCATTCATAAAAAACTCACAACGTATGGAGCGCAGCCGTGGAATACTGATGTGCAAAAAAAGAAACCTGAATGATCTTCAGGTTTCTTTCGGGCAAAGCATATGTGAAGGGGGATGCCTTCTATGTATGCTTTGTTTTATACAAGCCCTAACCAATGTACCAATTGTGTAGAGAGGAATGTAACAACAATGGCGATAACGGTAGGGATTGCAAACGATAAGAATGTCCATTTTGCACTTTTTGTTTCTTTGTATATGTTAACCAGTGTTGTTCCGCACGGGAAATGAAGAAGTGAGAACAACATTGTGTTTAACGCTGTTAACCAAGTCCAGCCATTTTCTGGGAATAGATTTTTAATTTGATTAAAATCATCTATTTCAGTTAAAGCCCCAGTTGATAAGTAAGACATTAATAAAATTGGGATTACAATTTCATTAGCGGGTAGTCCAAGAATGAATGCAGCTAGAATAAACCCGTCAAGTCCTAACATTTTAGCAAATGGATCTAGGAAATTTACAAAATACATAAGTAAGCTTGTGTCACCGATAAAAATGTTAGCAAGTAACCAAGTTAATGCAGCCGCAGGGGCAGCAACAACTATAGCTCGTTTTAAAACGTAGATTGATTTATCGAGTGTTGCCCGAACAATTGTATTCCAAACTTTTGGCTTGCGGTACGGAGGTAACTCAAGTGTGTAGTGAGTTGGAACCCCTTTTAAAGCTGTTTTTGATAGTACCCAAGAAACAGTTAATGTCATAATAACACCAATTACAACCATTCCAACTACAACGCCAGCAGTAACCAATGTTTGCATACTGCCTGTATAACCAGCAGCCATAAATAGTGAAGCCATTAAAATTAACATAGGCCAGCGACCGTTACAAGGAACGAAGTTGTTCGTTAAAATTGCTAGCATACGTTCACGTGGTGATTCAATGATACGTGTTGACATAATGGCTGCTGCATTACAACCAAATCCCATTGCCATTGTTAAAGATTGTTTCCCGTGTGCACCAGATCGTTTGAATAAGCGGTCCATATTAAACGCGACACGTGGTAAGTATCCGTAGTTTTCTAATAGCGCGAACATAGGAAAAAAGATTGCCATAGGGGGTAACATAACACTAATAACAGCACCGATACCACGGAATAAACCAAGTATTAAAATGCCATGTAACCATTCAGGTGCATGAGCAGCTTGGAACCAAGATGTTAAATATCCTTCAGCCCATCCGAAGAATTCGGCAATCATATCAGATGGTACGTTAGCACCTGCAATTGTAAGATAAAAAATAATAGATAAAATACCGAGCATAATTGGGAATCCCCAGATTGGAGATGTGAAAACTTTATCTAGTTTTTCGGAACGATATAATTTATCAGTATTTGTATATTGAACGGATTCTTTACATATGCTTGCAGATGTTCGGTAAATATCTCCGACTATATCATCTCGTATATCTTCTTTTGAAAGTGTTTGTGCGTGTTGAATAATATAGTCTAATGGAAGAGCTTTACTGGCTGAGTGAGATTCCATTAATTACGACCTCCCTTACAAGCGGTTCATTATGGTGTTTTTGAAGTGTAGTTAAGAAATTTTTATCTCCATCTAATATACGTAACGCAATCCAACGTGCTGGATACGTATCACCGAACACTTTATAAATTTGTGGTTCTAATTCTTGAATCATATTTTCGATTTTTTCGCTGTAAGTAATTTTAATTGGTGTTGGAATTAGTTTTTTATTTGCTACTTTCGCAATAACATTTAGCAAATGACCAATACCCACTCGATTACGTGCTGAAATTTTAACGACAGGTACACCAAGTGATTTTGCTAATTTCTTTTCATCAATAACAATGCCTTTTTTCTCTGCTTCATCAATTAAGTTAATGCAAATGACTACATTATTTGTCATCTCCATCACCTGTAGTGCTAAATTTAAATTTCTTTCCATAGCAGTTGCGTCTATGACAACTACAGTTACTTCTGGTTTTTCAAATATAATATAATCCCTCGCTACTTCTTCGTCTGCGGAATTTGAGTATAGCGAGTAAGTTCCGGGTAAATCTATTAATGTATAATTACTTCCGTTATGTTCATATTCTCCTTCAGCTTTTAAAACAGTTTTCCCCGTCCAGTTTCCAGTATGTTGTTTTAAACCTGTTAAAGTATTAAATAATGTACTTTTCCCGGTATTCGGGTTACCAGCTAAAGCGATACGATGTTTGCTCATCTGAAATCATCTCCTATTAATACCCCGAAAATAAGGGAGCTTTCTTCTTTGCGTAGTGCAATAGTTGTGTTGCTCACTTGATAAGCGACCGGATCTCCAAGTGGACTGCGTTGCAATACTTTAATCGTTGCCCCAGGGATAAATCCCAAATCTAATAAACGTCGTTTCATAGTTCCTTCTAATTGTATCTTCTCAATTTGTACAAATTCCCCTGTTTTAAACTCGGAAAGGGGTTTAGTATTAGCCGATACCATAAAAGTTACCTCTTCTCTATATTGTTAGTGTTAGTTTAAAAAGTTTCCTTAGGTAAACTTTTTGTTAGTAATATAGTAGACTACATTGGATGATGCTGTCAATTAGTACTTTAAAAATATTCATTTAATTTTAGAATTGTTCCAATTTATTTAGTTGTACTAAAAAATATTACTGAAATTCTTTTTAATGTGCATAAATTAGGCGTGAAAAAGTTACAAAATACAGCGGAATTGTAAATGTAACTTTAACTAAAAGGGAAAAAGATAGAAAAACATTTACATTGAATTTACATTGTTAAGAATAAATTTACATTACAGCATAGTTAGTGTGGTTTTTGTTTGCTTCTTTAACTACAAATGTTGGGATTCCTAGCTTTTAAGGATTATTATCGTCATTTACTTAAAATTAAAAATTGCTTAACACTCACATAATATTGTTGTCCTACAATGAATTTGTGTTCGAAAGAAAATGAATTCGAAAAGTGATAATCCAAATGGGGGTACAAGACATGGTTATGAAAAAAGGTATTAAATTTTCTTTAGCAGCTTTAGTGGTAGCAGGAGCATTAGTTGGGTGTGGGAAAGCAGAAGATACAACTAGTAAAGAAACTGCTAAAGGAAGCGATAATACAAAACAAGAATTATCAGGTACGATTGCAGCAGCTGGTTCTACAGCTCTTCTACCTCTTGCGGAGGAAGCTGGAAAGAAATTCATGGAGAAAAATTCAAAAGTTTCTATTCAAGTCCAAGGTGGCGGTAGTGGAACTGGGATTAACCAAGTAGCATCTGGTGCAGTACAAATTGGTAATTCAGATGTTCCGGCCGGAGATAAAATAAAAGATGCTGAAAAGGCGAAAGAATTAGTAGATAACAAGGTAGCGGGTATTGCATTCGCTCTTGTCGTAAATAAAGATGTAAAAGTTGATAACTTAACGGTGCAACAAGTACAAGATATCTTCACTGGAAAAGTAACAAACTGGAAAGAAGTAGGCGGAAAAGATGAAAAAATCAACGTAATTAATCGTCCGGCTTCATCTGGTACACGTGCTACATTTGAAAAAACGATTATGAAAGACGCGAAAATTAATGATGGAACTGGTACAACACAAGATTCTAACGGTGCAGTAGAGCAAGCTATCAATTCTACTCCAGGTTCAGTAAGTTATTTAGCAATGTCTTATATGGTTGGAGATAAAAAAGGTGCACTACAAACAGTGAAAATTGATGGTGCTGAACCGAAAGTTGAAAACATTGCGTCTGGTAAATATCCATTCTGGTCTTACGAGTATATGGTAACAAAAGGTGAAGCGAAAGAAGCAACAAAAGCTTACATCGATTATGTAAAAGGTAAAGACTTTGAAAAGCAAGTAGAAGATATGGGCTACATTCCAATGTCTAAATTAAATAAGTAATAAAGTTTTATGGGGCTGGCTGCAAGGTCAGTCCTGTTCATTTCAATCTGTGAAGTGGGGTCTGTCCTGTGATGAAGGGGAAAAAACAAATTAATTACGTGAAAAGTGAATATATAGGAAGATCACTTGTTACGTTTTGCGGTATTTTTATTGTTTTAATTACATTAGCTATTATTGCATTTATTTGTGGTAAAGGTATTCAATCTTTTACACAAAGTGGTATCTCGTTTACTGAGATGTTAACATCGACAAAATGGAATCCAAATGCTGATCAAGGATCCTTTGGGGCTTTGATTTTCATTGTAGGTTCAACGGTGGTTTCGTTAGGTGCGGTCATTATTAGTGCACCAATTGCTATAGCTCTTGCTATATTCATGAATTTAATTTCGCCGAAGTTTGGAAATAAAGTATTGAAGCCTGTTCTAGAATTGTTAGTTGGTATTCCTTCGGTTGTATACGGATTATTAGGGGTTACGATTTTAGTACCACTATTACGTGATTCGTTTGGGGGAGTGGGCTTTAGTTTAATTGCAGGTATTGTTGTATTAAGTATTATGATTTTACCTACTATTGCTAGTATCGCTTCTGATGCAATACGTTCTGTTCCATTTGATTATTTAGAAGCTTCTTATGGTCTAGGATCAACGAAATGGCAAGCGATTAGCCGAGTGATTGTTCCTGCTGCGAAAAAAGGGATTTTAACAGGTGTTGTTTTAGGCTTAGCGCGTGCTTTCGGTGAAGCGCTAGCGGTTCAAATGGTAATCGGGAATACGATTAAATTACCAGAAGGAATATATAGTCCAACAGCGACGTTAACTGGTATTTTAACAATGGATATGACGAATACATTGAACGGAACTGCTTGGAACAATGCGCTATGGACTTTAGCGATGATTTTACTTGTTATTTCATTCCTGTTTATTTTAGTAATTCGAGCGATTGGACAAAGAGGTGAGCGATAATAATGAATGCAAGAACGGTAAATAAAGTTTGGACAGGTATCTTTTATGCGGTTGCGGCTTTGGTCGTAGCTATGCTAGTGTTCTTAGTGTTTGAAATTTTACAAAAGGGATGGGGATTTTGGGATCCTAATTTCTTGTTTGGAGAACCAAGTAATACAAGAGCTGGTGGTGGGATTGGTCCACAGTTATTCAATTCCTTCTACATGCTTGTTATAACGCTTATTATATCTATTCCTCTTGGGTTAGGTGCTGGAATATATTTAGCGGAGTATGCAAAACAAGGGCGCTTTTTAAATTTCGTTCGTTTATGCATTGAGACAATGGCGTCTTTACCTTCTATTGTTGTTGGTTTATTCGGTTTGTTGGTGTTCGTTACAATGACAGGCTGGGGATACACAGTAATGGGTGGTGCTCTTGCTTTAACTATTTTAAACTTACCAGGTTTAACGCGTGTTTGTGAAAATGCGATTTCAGAAGTGCCTCATAATGTAAAAGAAGCAAGTCTTGGATTAGGTGCAACGAAGTGGCAAACAATCGCTCGTATTATTATCCCATCTTCATTACCGCAAATTATTACAGGTATTATTTTAGCGGCGGGTCGTATATTTGGAGAAGCGGCAGCATTAATTTATACAGCGGGTTTAACATCCCCGATTTTAAATTCAGCAGCGGATTTCTCGAGCCCTGCGCATCCTTTAAATCCGTTTAGACCAGCTGAAACATTAGCGGTTCACATTTGGAAATTAAATTCTGAAGGAGTTATTCCAGATGCGAAGTTGATTGCGACAAAATCTGCAGCTGTATTAATTATTATGGTATTACTATTCAATGTTATTTCACGCTTGATAGCGTCTATATTACACAAGCGCTTTACAGGAACGAAAAGAAAAAGTAAAACAACGAAAAAGGTAAAAGCGGCATAAATTATAAAGGAGAACTCTCTATTTATAGATAGGGGGTTCTTTTGTATTTTAATATAGAAGGAAAGGATGTAATGATTGTTGAATTTGTGGTTAATTATAAAGAAGAACAGATGTAATTTAGATTGTGGATTCTAGTAAACCTATAGAGCAATATGTGGAAAAAATGATGGATTATATGACTAAGTAGAGAGAAGGCGTTATCTTCATTTGTGAAGATAACGCCTTTTGTTTTTAAATATCAGGTGTTTCTGTAGAAGTGCTTATTTTCCTACGGGAGCGTCTTTTTCTCCCGATTTTATCTAATAGTTCATACATAACTGGAACGACTACTAATGTAAGAACAGTTGAGACTGCCAAACCGCCGATGACAACGACGGCTAAACTTTTTGATACCATACTTCCTGCTTGGGATTGGCCAAATAGGAGTGGGAGCATAGCAACGATTGTTGTAATAGCTGTCATAATAATTGGGCGTAGTCTAGTAGAACCTGCTTCAAGTAAGGCTTCTCTAGTTTCCATGCCGTGTTCCCGATTTTGTTGGACTCTTTCTATTAATACAATAGCGTTTGTAACAACAATCCCGATTAACATTAATGCGCCAATCAAGGAATTTACATCAACAGGTGTTCGTGAAATGAGTAATCCTAAAATACCACCGACAGCAGCTAACGGTAAGGAGAATAGGATTGCAAAAGGAGCGCGTGCTTGCCCGAAGGTGATAACCATAATTAAATATACAATCCCGATTGCAATCCCCATAATTTTGAATAAATCTGTAAAATTCTCTTGCATAGATTCAGTAGCTCCTGCGATATTTACTTTTGAACCGCTAGGTAAATCTAAGTCAGTTATCGCTTTATTTACTGCTGTGTTTACTTTACTCAAGTCTTCATTTGAAGCTTCGGCGGTAATTTGAATTGTTTCTTTTCCGTCTTTATGGAAAATTTCTGTTTGCGTTTGTTTTTCTGAAATAGTTGCGATGTCTTTTAAAGGAATTGGTCCATTAGTAGGTGATAGTATGTTTGTATTTAAAATATCTTCTTGTTTAGTAATGTTTTCCTTTTTATGTTCTATCATAATAGTAGTTTTTTCATTATTAATTGCAATTTCGCCAATAGGTGACTTCTTCATAAGGAATGCTACTTGTTGCGCAGCTATTTCTGGTGTTAAACCTAGTTGTTCAGCCTTTGTTTGATCAATATGAATTTGCCATTCTTTCTTAGAGTCTTCTAAATTCGTTTTTACTTTAGAAAGATCGTCCATGCTTTTTAGTTTTGTTTCGACGATAGTAGCCGCCTCTTTTAAATCCGCTTCGTTAGTAGCTGTTACGTTAAATTGTAAGTTGTTGCCGCCGCCGGAGCTTGAATAACTTGTTTTTATATAATCAAGTTCAGCAGGCTCAAAAGTTTTATTTTCCTTTTTTAACTCTTTAATATATTGATCAATATCAGAACCTTTTTTAAAGACTACAAATATACTAGCGAGGTTATTTTTAGTTGTTTGCCCCCATTGTGCATCTTCTGCGCTAGATCCCATTCGTAGAATAACGTCTGTTACATCTGAATTAGAAAGTAATTTCTTTTCGAAATCGAATGCTTTTTGTTTTTGAGCTTCAGCATTATAATCGGCTGGAAATGTCATGTTAATAGATAACATTGTGTCGTCCTCAGATTTTATGTTTGCTTTCGGTAGTAATATATAGGCTGCAATTGATCCTGCAAATAATAAAAATGCAGTAAGTAGAATAATGAATTTATGAGAAAGAGACCACTTTAACGTAGCAACATATCGTGATGAAGAACTTGGCTTTCGATGCTTTGTTTTTTTGAGTAGTAAAAAAGCCATAAGTGGAACAACTGTTAGTGCAACGATTAAGGATGATAGAATAGAATATACAACTGCTAATACCATAGGTAACATTAATTTTCCGATTGCTCCTGATACGAGGCCGATAGGTAAAAAAACAGCGACGGTTGTTAAAGTAGAAGAAGTAATTGCGACGGCGACTTCTTTCGTTGCATCAAGAATAATATTTTTAGAGAAAGAATCTTTTTGTAAACGGCGGAAAATATTCTCGATGACAACGATACTATCATCGACGAGACGTCCAACCGCAACAGCTAAACCACCAAGGGTTAAAATGTTAAGTGTGATGTTAGATTGATGTAGTAAAAAGAGTGTTAATAAAATAGATAATGGAATACTGACAACAGCGATGAGTGTTGTTCGGAAGTTACGTAAAAAGATTAAGATAATTAGAGTTGCAGCGATTGCTCCAAGTATTACTTCTTTTCCCATGCTAGTAACAGCATTTTCAACTTGTTCATGGGTTGAAGCCAAAAGTTTAATAGAAAATTGATCTTTATATTCCTTATTTATCTCTTTAACTTTTTTATCAATCTCTTTTCCGATGGCAACTGCATTTTTACTCGGTTCTTTCATGATGATTAATCCTGTTCCTTCTTCGCCGTTTATATGTGAGATTGTATCGTAGTGTTGTTTGATTTCGATTTGAGCAATGTCTTGTAATTTCACTTGGGGTGCCACAGTGATGTTTTTAATGTCATTTACATTTTTTATGTCCCCGATGACGCGGAGATTGTATTCTTCTTGATTAACAGTAATTGCCCCAGCTGGAGTAGAAGTTTCTTTTCCTTGTAAAACAGTTAGTACCTGCTGTGATGTTACGTTTTTGTTTTTTAATTGGTTCGGATCAAGTACGATAGATAATTCAGAGGTGGATTTTCCGAAAAACATAACATTAGCAACACCATCAATGTTTTCGAGTTGTGGTACGATTTCTTTTTCAATTTGTTTTTCATCTGCTTTTGAAAACCCGTTTTGTTTCTGGATAGTAATTTGGGCGAGTGGAATCATAGAAGTGTTTAGTTGACTAACTACGGGCTTGGTTACATCTTTAGGTAATTTAATTGTATTGACGGCTTTTTCGACTTCGCGTGCTGCATCTTTCATGTTTGCTTTTGATGTATACGCAATATCGATACGTGATAATCCCTCGTATGTAGAAGAAGTAATGGTGTCGACGTGTTCTAAATTGCGAAATTGTTTTTCGAGAGGATCAGTTACATCTTTTGTCATCGTTTCAGCATCGAGTCCTTGAGATAAGGTTGTGACGGTAATTGCTGGATTGTCGATACTTGGTAAAAATTCCATAGGTAATTTAGAGCCGGAATAAACACCGAGTATGGAAATAAGGAAAATCATGATGATAATGGCAGCTCGGTTTTTTAATGAAAACTTTGTTAACCTATCCATAAAATAATTCCTCCATTGGTTTATTTATAGTTGAGTACGTCCTTTCTTACTATATAACAAAAAATGGATATTTTTCATTAATTAAATGTAAAAAAATTCTAACAATATTCTTAAGTTTATATTTGCATTGGAATTGTTTAATGTGGATGGAATTTTTTCTTACGGCTAAGTTATATCGTTATTCTATAGAAGGATAATTATTATCAACTTTAATATAGAAGAGAATGAAAACCTGGGAAGGTATTGTGAAATGCAATTTGGTTGAATGAAGTGTAGTAGTATACAATCAGAATAACTATTTTTAGTAGGAAGGATAATAGTTCTTTCTATAGAAGAAAGTAGGATAGATAATTTTTTTGTGTTTTTTATAAAAAACACTTGTTATTTAAAAATCATGATGGTATATTAATAAACGTCGCTGATGCGGAAACGCAGAAAACGACAAAAAATAAATTTAAAAACTTAGTTGACATCGAAAAATGAAGATGTTAATATGATGAAGTCGCTTCTGAAGCGGCGGACAAGTTCTTTGAAAACTGAACGAAACAAACAACGTGAAACGTCAATTTTTATTTTTA
>NZ_JBMDKC010000055.1:0-39352 GCF_057809515.1 Bacillus sp. FG16 | reverse complement strand
AATAAAAATTGACGTTTCACGTTGTTTGTTTCGTTCAGTTTTCAAAGAACTACTTGGTCGCTCATTTGCGACTTCCTTATGTTAACATCTTCATTTTTCAATGTCAACTAAGTTTTTTAATTTCTTTTTGTCGTTTTCTGCGTTTCCGCATCAGCGACGGTTATTAATATATCATGCAGTATATACAGGGTCAATACTTTTTACAAAAAAAATTTCACATCCCGTTAAAAACTTAAAAATCGCTGTAAAAATCATTATAGCACCCATTCATTCTTCATGGCCCCCTCCTATCCATTTCATATCTTATCCCTTTATCAATTTACACGAGAGTGAAAATTCTAAATTTTATGTTATATTATTATTATAGGAGTGTGGTGAGAATGAGCATTAAGTATTCAAACAAAATCAATAAAATCCGGACCTTTGCATTAAGTTTAGTATTTATCGGCCTCTTCATTGCATACTTAGGTGTCTTTTTCCGCGAAAACATTATTGTTATGACAACGTTTATGATGGTTGGCTTTTTAGCTGTTATCGCTAGCACTGTCGTTTACTTTTGGATTGGTATGTTATCTACTAAGACTATCCAAATTATTTGTCCAAGCTGTGATAAGCCAACAAAAATGCTCGGCCGTGTCGATGCATGTATGCACTGCAATCAACCTTTAACACTAGATCGAGATCTAGAAGGAAAAGAATTTGATGAAAAGTATAATAAGAAGAGTTATAAATCATAAGTATCAAGGGAAATACGAGTTTGCAACACTACAAACGTTTCAACTCATTAAAAAGTTGATTTATTAAGAAATCAACTTTTTAATTGTTTTATTAAATTTATTACACCTATTTTTTCGAAATAACAGTAAACATCCCTGTCATGTTAGGCGAATAATCTTTAAAATCATATTTTTCGTAGAATGACGTTTTACCTTGCGACGCAAACAAACCAATGAATGCTTTATCTGGAGCATTCTGATTTAAGTATTCTACTAAAGTATTCATTATTTTCTTTCCAATACCATTCTTTTGATACTCTGGATGAACCACTATATCTTGAATATAGAAATAGATAGCCCCATCACCAACAATTCTCCCCATGCCGATGATTTGATTATTATCCTTGACTGTTATACAGTAAATCGAATTTTGAAGTGATATTTCCGCCACCTCAAAGTTCATATAATTAGTCCATCCCACAGAATCACATAAATATTTATATTCTTCCAATGTTGGAATGTCACTTTTAATCTCATATTTCTTCAAAATGTCCCCTCCAAGAATTCATTTCCACCAATACAAAGTAAATTCGACAAACTTTTATCTATCCCTTCTTACTAACTTAGCACTGTAAATCCTGATTAACCTCACGCTAATCCTTATATAATAAAGAAAGAGGCTGACGTATAGCCGTCAGCCTCTTTCTTTATTATATATTACGCCTTATGACACTCTGGACAAACGCCATAAATTTCTAAGCGATGACTATTGATAACGAAGCCTGTCGTTTTCGCAGCTTCCTCTTCCAGCTTTTCCAAGCCTCCATAAGGAAAATCAACAATCTTACCACATTTTTCGCAAATTACATGATAATGTTGACTTGTAACATAATCAAATCTACTTGAAGCGTCTCCATAAGTTAATTCCTTTACAAGTCCAACCTCTTTAAACACACGTAAGTTATTATAGACAGTTGCAACACTCATATTTGGAAACTTACCTTCTAATGCTTTATAAATATCATCCGCTGTTGGGTGCGTCATTGATTCCACAAGGTACTCTAAAATAGCATGACGCTGTGGAGTAATGCGTACACCCGTATTTTTCAGCATTTCTAGCGCTTCTTTTAATTCTTCTTTGACCACCGTCATGCACCCCGATTCTATACGGATTATTATTTTATAATTCTTATAAAGAGTGTACTCCTTTTCTTATAAATCGTCAATATTTCTACTATAAGTATGTGGTTTATTTTTATATTCAGGGCTTGTTTTTATGTATCTTTCCCTTTTCCCTCATAATATTACATAGAAAAAAGTGCGACATAATCGCACTTGGAATACTATCATCTGAGGAGGTATGCCCTACACTTCCACTTTATGTAAGGCAGTAAAATATGTATAGACACTTGCCTTGTTTCTGCATATTTTATCTCCACTATAGATTTATTTTATATAAGAAAGAACATCCTCAATATGTCCTTTCACTTTCACTTTACGCCACTCTTTTACAAGTTCACCGTCTTTATTAATAAGGAATGTAGAACGCTCGATTCCCATATACTCTTTCCCAAAGTTCTTTTTCAACTTCCAAACATCATATAACTCTGCTACTTTATGATCTTCATCTACTAAAAGTGTAAATGGCAATTCATGTTTCTCAATGAATTTCAAATGTCTATTCGCTGAATCAGGACTTACTCCAAGAATAACCGTATCCTTCTCTTGAAATACTCCATACGCATCACGAAAATCACATGCTTCAGTTGTACATCCTGGCGTCATATCTTTCGGGTAAAAATAGAGAACTACATTTTTACCGCGGAAATCAGCTAGGCTAACTTCTTCTCCGTTACTTCCCTCTAATGTGAATTCTGGTGCCATTTCTCCTACTGTAATCATAGTTATCACTCCTACTCTTTTCCTTTACTATAACAAATGCTTCCTTATTTTTCATTGCCTATTACAGACCTCATCACAAAAGCAAAAGGGAGTGTATATCCAATTAGCGCTTCTGCGATTGCAATCCATCGCCCAATTCCAATCGGAGATATGTCACCATATCCAACAGACAATAAAGTAACTGCGCTAAAATATAAACAAACTTCAACGAGTTGAAAAGAATGAGCATTCAAACTTTCTCCGTCCTCTTTCAAAACTGAGAAACCCATTTCCTCTAATACAACGTAACTTAATCCAAACGCGATCAGTACTGTTGTATAGATCAAAAATAATGTGGCCAAATTATACAGCGAAAAAAAACGCGTTGAATCTGAATATGAACTCCATAATAATTGGACACTTTTCAAAATAGCGATTGCTGCAATTAATAGAATAAATCCCCATAACATGTCCTCCACCTCATTTTATATGTATGAGGTGGAGGACTGATTTATCCCTTAGAAACGAACAAGCTTCTATAATTAATTACCCGCGCCACGGTACCTTTTTACTCCTTGGTTCCAGAGGTTGATTGCAATCGTAAAACAGATAACACCAACAATTGGCGTCGCGAATGCATAACTATTCCATTCTGTTTTTCTTAAAAAGTATGCTGCTGGATATACTCCAACAAACGCAAACGGTAAAACAAACGTTAAAATGAAACGAATTACACGATTATAAATATTAACAGGATAGCGCCCGTAATTACCTATGTTATACATAAGGGGCATAATTGAACTTTTCGCATCCGACCAAAAACCAAGGCTCGCAAGCGTAACAAATATCCCTCCATATACAAGCGCTCCTCCTCCTACCATCAATATAAATAAGAAGAAATCATACCAGTAAAAAGATAATTGTAACTCCACAGCTGCATATCCCATTACAACAATCCCTGTAATGGCTCCAATTAAAGATTCAAGTTCCATTCTTTCTAATATAATTTGAAATAAGCTATGAATCGGTCGCGTTAATACACGATCCATCTCCCCTTTAATAATGTATCGATCATTAAAATCCCATATATTAAAGAAAGCTGAAAAGATGGCAAATGGTACTAAAAAGAACCCATAAATAAAGATTACCTCTTCTCGACTCCATCCCTTCAATGCTTGTGTATGCCCAAATACAACGAGAATAAATATTAAATTAACTGCTTGAAGCGATAAATCAGAAAGTAAACCAACGATAAAATCGCCTCGATACTCCAATTTCGTTTTTATATATTGACTTGCATATTGTAAAAATAAGTTTATATATAGCATCTCATCATCCCCCTTGTACAATTAGACGTTTTCTCGCCGTTCTCCACATGAGTACAATTGGAATAATAAGTACAATTGCCCAAATCACTTGAAATACTAAAGCCTCATACAACTTACTCCCCTGTATACCTTCAGAAAAAATCATACTTGGAATATAACTAATCGCCTGAAACGGTAAAAACATCATTGCTTTTTGGGCCCATAACGGATAAAAACTAATTGGTAATAATAGACCTGAAAATAAATCAATAACAACGCGTTTTGCATACATAATTCCACTATTATTAAATAGGAAAAACGTAAGCATTCCCGTCATTAAATTAATTTGTGTATTAATAATAAAACTAAATATTAAAGATAAGAAGAAATATAACCAAGTTTGAAAATTCGTTGTAATTTGCAACGAAAATAATAACGTAACGATAACCATGCCTGGAATAGAAAAGAAGGCAAAACGGAATATTCCCTCGCCAAGACCTTGCATAACTTTCATTCCCAAATAGTTATACGGACGAATTAATTCTACAGCCACACGTCCTTCTTGAATCTCCATCGCAATTTCCCTATCTATATTATTAAAATAGAAGGCACGTGCCATCCAAGCGATTGCGATATACGTGGTCATTTGCGAAATAGATAAACTTTCAATATTCTCTTTTCCGCTATAAATTGCTTGCCATAAGAAATAGTACGCACCGATATTAATTGTATAAATTAAAATCCCGCTATAGTAATTTGTACGATACGCAAGCATCATTAAAAAGCGAATTCGAATCATTTCAATATACTTACCCATGCGTAATACCTTCTTCATAAATGTTACGAATAATTTCCTCTGTAGACACTTCGTTAATTTTTAAATCTTTAATTTGAAATGCTTGTACTACTTTAGAAATAAGCATTGAAATAATAACTTCTTCATTCGGAATTTTTGCAACCCACGCGTTTTCCTCTTTCGCTTTCGACCAAACGACATGATTATCTGGCATAACCATTGATAAAGCCTGATAGGAAACTGGTGCAACAAACTGAAAGTGTATTTCCTTCTCTGCTCCCCACTGCGTACGAAGATTATTTAAAGAACCGTCATACATAATATTTCCTTCATCCAGCATGATAACACGCTCACATAAAGCTTCAATATCAGTAATATCATGAGTAGTTAATAAAATTGTTGTTTTATAACGTTCATTCATTTCTTTTAAAAATTCACGTATTTTCAATTTCACAAGTACATCTAACCCAATTGTTGGCTCATCTAAAAATAATAACGGTGGATTATGAATTAAGGCTGCTGCTAATTCACAACGCATCCTTTGACCAAGAGATAATTTTCGAACTGGTTTATCTAATAAAGGTCCTATATCTAACGTTTCAATTACGTGCTCCATATGCTCCTTATACTGAGCGTCTGATACACCATACACCTTCTTTAATAAACGAAACGATTCTTGGACTGCAATATCCCACCAAAGTTGCGAGCGCTGTCCAAAGACAACACCAATTGTTCTTACAAATTCTTCTCTTTGTTTATGTGGATTCATTCCATTTACTATGATTTGCCCTGATGTCGGAGTCAAAATCCCCGTAAGCATTTTAATTGTTGTTGATTTACCAGCACCGTTCTCACCGATATAACCAACCATTTCACCTTGCTTTACAGTAAAAGATACATCATTTACTGCTGGTACTATTTTATAATTACGATTTAATAAATCGCGAAATGCACCCTTTAAGCCCGGACGACTTGAATAGGCTGTAAACTCTTTACGTAACCCTTGTACCTCAATTACCGATTTCATAATCGGACCCCCCTCCTAAATGTCACAACGAATAGTTTACCCAACTGCCTTCGCTATCACAAACAATACGTCTTTTCGAAAAACATGTTAGAATAATACATAGATTTTTGTAAGGAGATGAATTGTAGTGAAATTCACAAAGTCAGAAGCATTACATAAAGAAGCTTTAGAGCATATCGTTGGCGGTGTTAACAGTCCTTCTCGTTCTTTTAAAGCAGTTGGCGGCGCCGCTCCTGTTGCTATGGAACGCGGGAAAGGCGCTTATTTCTGGGATGTAGACGGAAATAAATATATCGATTATTTAGCAGCATACGGTCCTATTATTACTGGACATGCTCATCCGCATATAACAAAAGCAATTACAACAGCTGCTGAAAATGGGGTACTTTATGGAACACCAACAGCGCTAGAGGTAAAATTCGCAAAAATGTTAAAAGAAGCAATGCCTGCATTAGATAAAGTCCGTTTTGTAAACTCTGGTACAGAAGCAGTGATGACAACGATTCGTGTTGCTCGTGCTTATACAGGTCGCACAAAAATCATGAAATTTGCTGGTTGTTACCACGGTCATTCTGATTTAGTACTTGTGGCAGCTGGATCTGGTCCTTCTACTTTAGGAACTCCTGACTCAGCTGGCGTACCACAAAGTATCGCACAAGAAGTTATTACCGTTCCATTTAATAATGTAGAAACTTTAAAAGAAGCGTTAGATAAATGGGGTCATGAAGTAGCAGCTATCCTTGTAGAACCAATCGTTGGAAACTTCGGTATTGTAGAGCCTAAACCAGGATTCCTTGAAAAAGTGAATGAACTTGTTCACGAAGCTGGCGCACTAGTAATTTACGATGAAGTTATTACTGCTTTCCGCTTTATGTACGGTGGTGCTCAAGACTTACTTGGTGTGACACCTGACTTAACAGCGCTTGGTAAAGTTATTGGCGGCGGTTTACCGATCGGTGCTTACGGTGGTAAGAAAGAAATTATGGAACAAGTTGCTCCGCTAGGACCTGCATACCAAGCTGGTACAATGGCAGGAAATCCTGCTTCTATGGCATCAGGTATCGCTTGTCTAGAAGTGCTTCAACAAGAAGGACTTTATGAGAAATTAGATGAACTTGGTGCAATGCTTGAAAAAGGAATTTTAGAGCAAGCAACGAAACATAATATCGACATTACATTAAACCGTCTAAAAGGAGCTTTAACTGTATACTTCACAACAAATACAATTGAAGATTACGATGCCGCACAAGATACAGACGGTGAAATGTTCGGTAAATTCTTCAAGCTTATGCTTCAAGAAGGAGTTAACTTAGCACCTTCTAAATACGAGGCATGGTTCTTAACGACAGAACATACAAAAGAAGATATTGAATATACAATCGAAGCTGTCGGCAGAGCATTTGCTGCCCTAGCAGACAATAAATAATCCCGTCATTAAAAGGAAAAAAGAAAGCTCACCTTTCTTTTTTCCTTTTTTCTATTTCATAAATTCCGTATTAATAGTATAATTATTCATAATTATCTGTTTTATATTCTTTTGCAGCATTACTATCTCTGTGTACAAGGTGATTTGCACCTTAAATAGTAAGATTATTCTAACTTTTACAAGAGGGGGGATTGACGGATGCTCAATACAAAAAATACATGGACACCGTCTTTATTTCGAGATTATAGAAATGCAGAACACGATGCGTGTGGAATCGTTTCCGTTATGGAGAAACGAAAAATTGCTACAAAAGAAAACATTGACCTTTGTATACAATCACTCGTCAAAATGAATCATAGAGCTGGTTTCATTAATGGCGAGGGCGATGGGATCGGCATTCACATTGATATACCAAAAGCGCTTTGGAATGAAAAACTAAAAAGTAGCGGATATAATCCAACGATTGTGGATCATCCCCACTTTATCGTTGGACATTTTTTTCTAAATAAAAAAGAAAACATTACTATCTTAAAAGATTATATTCGTACGCAATTAAACAACAAAAACTTTACAATCATTTTCGAAAGTGATGATGTAACAAACTCGGATGCACTCGGTCCACTTGGTAAACAAGAAGAACCTTTATTTTGGCAAGTTGCCCTTATCGCAGAAAACGAAATTACAAATATTGAGCAAACATTATTTGCTGTCACAATAAAAATAGAGGAAAACGAAGCAATTCATGTTGCTTCATTAAGTCGTGATCATGTTGTATATAAAGTTCTAGGTGCTGGTGATACACTTGTTGCCTACTATAATGATTTACAACATCCACTTATCGCTTCAACTATGACATTAGGACATAACCGCTACTCTACTAATACATTATCTAATTTTTTTCGTGTACAACCATTTAGCATTCTCGGACATAATGGTGAAATTAACACAATTGCAAAATTACGCGATCAGGCTGAAATGATTGATGTACCACTTACTGCTGGAGGCAGTGACTCTCAAGATTTAAACCGCACCTTAGAAACCCTACTTGTTCAATACGACTACAGCTTATTTGAAGCAATGGAAATTCTATTCCCACCAATTATTAATGAAATTAAACTTTATGAAACACCTTTACAAGATTTATATACGTATATACGTGAAGCATGGGGACATTTTGCACAAGGACCAGCTGGAATCATTTCCCGTTTTAAAGATGAAGCTGTTTTCAGTGTTGATTCCCTTGGATTACGCCCAGTATGGAAAGTAGAGACAGAGAGCTCTTTTATTTTCTCTTCTGAACCTGGAGTTGTATCACCAACTAAATATGTAGCAGAACCAAAACCACTCGCTCCTGGAGAAAAAGTCGGATTAAAATGGAATGAACAAGATGAACTTGTTCTTTATGAATATGATAAATATCAAATCCAAGTATATAACCGTTTTAAAAAGCGAATTGATACTACCAATTACCATTTAAATTTATCTATCCCTGAAACGAAAAAAATCCAAGGGCTATGTGATTCTGTTCAAGTTGAAACGAAACAATACGTCGCTTTCGGATGGGACCGAGAACATATTCAGCTCCTTGAACAGATGGCAACAAAAGGCGTTGAGCCAATACGCTCACTTGGGCATGACTCACCACTTGCCGCACTTGATACTGATAGACGAAATATCGCTGACTTTATTAAAGAAAGTGTAGCTGTTGTTACAAACCCTGCAATTGACCGCGACCGTGAAATTGAACACTTCTCTACACGTACTATACTTGGAGAGCGTCCAAGTTTATTAAGCGGCGCAAAACGGCCATTTGTAGTTGAAATGCTTTCACCGATTATTTTAGAAGGCAGCGTGGCACAACCTATTGCAGAGGAATTACACACAATTACGTACGAACAACTCATAGAGCTATTTATGACCCATAACTCTATCGCCACAATCTCTGCTACATTCAGCTCGTCAGAAACCCTGCAATGTGCATTAAGCCGCATTAGTTCTGAAGCGATAGCTGCTGTTAACAATGGTGCTTCTCTACTAGTATTAGATGACGCAAAAGCCCATCTAAATGAACGCTTGTGGATTGATCCACATTTAGTTACCGCTAAAGTACATCAAGCATTAAGTGAAAATAAATTACGCCGCAATTGTTCTCTCGTTATACGTTCTGGTGCCCTTCGCTCCTTACATGACATTGTCACGCTATATGGATTAGGAGCAGATAGTATTAATCCATATTTATTATTCGCGACTGTAAATGATGGAACAAAAACACCAATTACGAATCTGTATAATGCACTTAATAAAGGATTAGAAAAAGTCATTTCAACAATTGGAATTCATGAGTTACGTGGTTACGGACGTCTCTATTCATCTATTGGGTTACATGAGGAAATCGCAAACATATTACAAATTACAAATTTCTTCGGTTCAAATGATTTAGCTTTTTCACTTGAATCACTTGCTGAAGATGCAAAAATACGAGCAGAGGATTATAACAATCCTAAAATTAGAATGCGAAAATCATTTCATATATTCCCGCGAATTTGGAAAGCAATTGGCGATGTTGCAAAAGGAAATTCTTATGATGATTACCGTGACAAGTTAAGTGAACTAGAAGAGAATAATCCAATCGCAATCAGACACCTTGTTCAAACGAAACAAACAAAACATGTCGTTCCAACTGAAGAAGTATCTATCGGCATTCAAAATCATAATTTACCATTTATTATTAGTTCTATGTCATTTGGTTCTCAAAACGAAATCGCCTTTCGCGCATATGCAGAAGCGGCCGATCAGCTAAATATGATTAGCTTGAACGGTGAAGGCGGCGAAATTAAAGATATGATTGGGAAATACCCACATACACGTGGACAACAAGTGGCATCTGGACGATTTGGAGTAAATGCCGAACTACTAAACTCATCAAACTTAATTGAAATCAAGATCGGTCAAGGCGCAAAGCCTGGGGAAGGTGGACATTTACCTGGTTCAAAAGTGACAGCCAAAATAGCTGAAGCACGTAATGCGACAATCGGCTCAGATTTAATTTCACCTTCTAATAACCATGATATTTATTCAATTGAAGATTTAGCTCAAATGATTACAGAAATTAAAACAGCTAATCAACTTGCCAAAGTAGCCGTGAAAGTCCCTGTCGTTCCTAATATCGGAACAATTGCTGTCGGTATCGCCAAAGCTGGTGCTGATTTTATTAACATTAGCGGATTCGATGGCGGAACAGGTGCTGCACGTATTCACGCATTGCAGCATGTAGGTCTTCCTGTAGAAATTGGTGTTAAAGCCGCTCACAACGCTTTATTAGAAGCAAGTATGAGACATAAAGTAGAGATTTGGGCAGATGGTGGTATTCGAAGTGTAAATGATGCCTTGAAAATCATGCTCCTCGGAGCAAACCGTATTGGATTTGGCACACTATCAATGATTGCAATCGGCTGTACTACTTGCCGTGGGTGCCATCTAGATACTTGCCATGTTGGAATTGCGACACAAATCGAGTCTGAAGCACAAGCAAAAGAACACGGATTACGCCGCTTCGTCCCGCGCGAATTAGAAAGCGCAGTTGCCGGCCTGTTAAATTTATTCACCTCTTTCGGTGTAGAACTAAAACGATTAACAGGACAGCTTGGGTATACAAATTTACAAGCAATTGTTGGGCGTTCTGATTTATTAGAGCAAGTTCGAGGCGAAAATTTATTAAACTTATATAATTTACTACAAATAATAGAACATCCATCTGTTACAACAACAGAAGACATACCGGAAAAACAATTTAAAACAATTCATTCCGCTGACTCAAAAGAATTAGTAGGCGTTGGTGTAGAGCAACGCGTTATGGGCGGTCTAGAATCATGTTATCGCGTTCGCAGTAAACTATATGAAGCTACTCAACTTGAACCACTTACATTAAAATATACGAATGGTTCTATTCCTGGAAATGGGTTAGGTGCTTACAATAGTGAAAATTTATTTATACACGTAAATGGCGGCGCACAAGATGGCATTGGTAAAACTTCCTTTGGTGGTGGTATTTATATCACGAAATCAAAAGGAAAAGACGGAGTATATTATAACGGTTCTGTCGGAAAAGGATTTGGATATGGTGCACAAAAAGGGGCACTATACGTGCAAGGTAACGCTGATGCTCGCGCTGGCATTCGCCTTTCTGGGGCAGACATGATAATTGGAGGTAGAATAACAAAACCACTCCGTGAAAAAGAGCACGGAAATATAGGGGCATACTCCAATATTAAAGGGTTTGCTTTTGAATATATGACAAATGGGCGAGCGCTTGTTTTAGGTGACCCTGGTCCATGGATTTGCGCCGGCATGACTGGCGGTGTTGTTTATTTGCGTCATGATTCAAACTTAGGCTTAACAGAACAGGCCTTAAAAAGAAGAATCGCAAAAGGGGCAAATGTTACATTACAACCAATTAGTAAAAATGGTTTGAAAGATGTAACTGAATTATTGCTAGACTATATTCGTGTACTAAACGAGCATGAGCAATATGAGGAAGTTGCTTTGTTAACCCCGTTATTAGATGATATACAAAACCAGTTTTTTGAAATTATCCCGAAAAAAGAACAGGCAGATCCATCTATCTCAACAGAGTAACATGAGTAATTTTCATTATTAAGAAAAAATTGACGAAGTACACTTCTCATAGTAATCTATAGTAACAATTTGAGACCTGCTGAAATTCAGCAGGTCTTTTTACTAAAAACTGATGTTTAAAAGAAATTAGGAAAAATTATAAAGTGAAACTTTAATTAGCCTACAGCAATTGAACGTTTACCGGCATCCAGCTACTGAATTTAGACGCGGGAATCTTACTGTTCACAATTAGCGCGATAAAATAAATACTAATTTCTTTTAACGTCACTAAAATATCACTTGCTAACATATTGTAATGAATGTATAGTATCATGTTGTACATTCATTATGACAAGAGAAAGGATCTTATTTAGGGTATGAAACTTGGTGCTCGCATTTTAAAAACGGGTATTGCCATCACGTTAGCTTTATTTGCTTGTATTTTACTTCAATTACCGAGTCCGGTATTTGCGGGAATTTCAGCTATCTTTGCTGTTCAACCGTCTGTATACCGTTCTTATTTAACCGCACTTGAACAAATTCAAGCAAATGTAATTGGTGCGATATTTGCTATCGCATTTGCTACTGCTTTTGGACATAATCCTTTTATTATTGGATTAACATGTATATTAGTAATTGCTCTTACACTGCAATTACGATTAGAAAACACAATATCAATTGCTTTAGTAACAGTTATCGCCATTATGGAGTATCAAGGCGAAGATTTCTTTAGTTTTGCCTTACTTCGCTTTGCAACGATTATGATTGGTATTATTGCGGCTTCACTTGTAAATTTAGTATTTATGCCGCCCAAATATGAAACAAAACTTTATCATCGTATCGTTGATAATACAGAAGAAATTGTAAAATGGATTCGAATGAATAGCAGGCAGGCTTCTGATTTTACAACGCTAAAAACTGATATTGATCGTATGAAAGAAAAAATGATCAAACTAAACCATTACTATTTGCTGTATAAAGAAGAAAGAAGCTACACGAAAAAAGTAAAGTTCGCAAAAATTCGTAAGCTCGTTTTATTCAGACAAATGTTAGCGACAACAAGCCGTGCTTTAAGTACGTTAAAATCATTACACCGCACTGAAAATGAACTGCGCTATATGCCGGAAGAGTTTCAGGAATCTATCCAAAACGAACTTGACTCATTAACGCATTATCATGAACAAGTTCTATTAAAATTTATTGGTAAAGCAAAAAAACAACAATCAGTTGAAATGCTTGATGAAGTTGAAACAGGTAAACAAGAATTAATTGATATCTTTATGGAATATCAAAATAAGGACGATGAAGAAGCATATAAAACATGGTTACACCTCTTCCCTCTTATTTCTTCCATCATTAACTATAGTGAAGAAGTAGAGCATTTAGATTTACTTGTAGATAGCTTCTACACATACCATAAACCAGAAACAGAACTCCAAATCGATGATAAAAAAGAAGACGAATAAAAAAACAGCTCCTTTTATGCTAAAGGAGCTGTTTCTGTTATATGTTGAAGTTGATATAAATTGTAATAAAATCCTCTTTTTCGCATTAACTCTGCATGAGAACCAGTCTCTTTAATCTCACCGTCTTCAATGTAAATAATCGTATCAACATGCGTAATCGTCGCTAATCGATGTGCGATTATAATCGTCGTCCGGTCAGCAGCTAACGTCTGAAGCGCCTCTTGAATATACCTTTCATTTTCTAAATCTAATGCCGAAGTTGCTTCATCTAATATAAGGACCGACGGATTCTTTAGAAACACTCGTGCAATTGCCACGCGTTGTCTTTGCCCACCCGATAGCTTCACACCACGTTCTCCAACGACAGTATTATAACCATCTGGTAAGTCTATAATAAAATCATGAATTTGCGCAGCTTTGGCAGCTGCAATCACTTCTTGCTCTGTAGCTTTCGGATTTCCATATAAAATATTAGCTCCAATTGTATCGCTAAACAATAAATTATCTTGCAGTACAATTCCAATATTACTACGTAAATTTCTCATATTATACTTTCTTACATCTATCCCATCTACATAAACCGCACCTTCAGAAACATCATAGAAACGCGGGATCAAACTAGCAAGAGATGACTTTCCTCCCCCACTCGCTCCTACGAGCGCTACTTTCTCCCCAGGCTGCATAGTTAATGACAGGTTGTGTAATATCTCTTTTTCATCTGCATTATAACGAAAAGAAACATTATCAAATACAATTTCTCCATTTAATTTTTTCGTTTGTACCGCATTTGGCACATTAACAATATCGTATTTTTCATCTAACAGTTCAAACACTCGGTCCATCGATGCAAAAGATTGTGTTAATGTTGTAGATGAATTAACAAGGCGGCGAAGCGGACTATATAAACTATCCATATATCCAACAAAAGCTACCATCGTTCCTAGCGTTAACTGCCCCTGAATTACTTCATATGCTGCAAAACCAATCACAAGTAACGGACCTAAATCTGTTAACGTATTTACTGCCGAAAATGTTCTCGCCGTCCAACTTGTATGGGTTAATGCTTTCGTTAAAAATTCATTATTTCTTTTTTCAAACTGCTTCCCCTCATACTCTTCTAACGCAAAGCTACGTGTCACTTGCATCCCTTGAATACGTTCATGCAAATACCCTTGCATCGTCGCTAACGCTTGTGAACGCTCTTTCGTCAATTTCCGAAGACGTCCGAAAAAATATTTCACTGCAATTACATAAATAGGTAAAATCAATAACGCAACAAATGTTAATTTTATATTCATAGAAAACATAACAATGATGGCAATAGCAATTGTTGCAGTATCTAACCAGACGTTCATCAAACCAGTAATTACAAAATCTTTCGTTTGTTCTACATCATGGATGACGCGCGAAATAACCTCTCCTGTTTTTGTATTGGAGTAATAACGTAAACTTAACTTTTGTAAGTGACCGAAAATATACTTCCGTAAATCATACAGTATTGTATTTGCGATACGCTGCGCGAAATATTGACGATAATATTCAATCGGTGGTCTTAATACCGCAAAAATAAAAAAAGCAATTCCAATCGCTGTTATTAATTGAGATGTTTTATCTTGAAGTGAACCTCCGCCTTGAATTACATCATCGATAATATACTTTAATAACCACGGCATAATAAGTGGGATACCGAACTTAACTAGTCCAATAATAATTGTAATAGCGATAAGCCATCGATATGGTTTAACAAATTGTAAATATCTTTTTATGCCCTGCACATAATCCCCCCTCTAATAGGACAAACCTGCCGGGAAGCCCCCTGCAGGTTTGTTTTAATTTCTGTACATTAAATATCGTTCATACCACATATCTACGAAGTCTGGTGCGAACGGACCTTTTCTTTGATGAATCCACTGTGTTAAATGTGCTACATTTCGTTTTAAAATTGTATCGATAACAGGTGGATACTGCATAATTTGACTATGTTTTTCATACTCATCTTCATCTAGAAGCGTATATGTCATATCTGGATACACTTTAATATCTAAATCATAATCAATATACTTTAATGCTTCAGAATCATACGCAAAAGGGGAGCTTAAATTACAATAATAATATACGCCCTCTTCCCTAAGCATCCCAATCACATTAAACCAATAGTTGGCATGAAAATAACAAATTGCTGGTTCACGCGTAATCCATGTTCGGCCATCCGATTCTGTAACTACTGTACGATCATTCGCTCCGATCACAAGACTCTGTGTCCCTTTTAAAATTGTTGTTTCTTCCCACATTCTATGAATGGAGCCATTATGTTTATAACTATGTATTTGTACTTTTTCTCCTTCTTTGGGAAATCCCATATATGCTCCCTTCTTTCAACTGCAAATGCCCTTTGAACGGCATTCACTTTTCTTCTATTATAACTTTTTTGTCAAAATTTTAAAACTAAAGGGATAAGACTCTATTTTCCACACTGAATATGCAGGAGGTTTATCGTTGAATACAATAATACCCAATCTTCTCAGAAAACAAGGATTGTACTGTATTATTTATAAACGAGGACATGTAATAGAAAAAGCCCCTCTCTATTTGAAGGACTTTTCACCTGAAGGCAATAATATATCTTATCCTAAATTTGAAATCATTTTTTCAGTTTCAAAAGATTTTATCACACTATTCGTTTGCTTTTCGAATTTTTCATGTAATAGCTTCAACGCTACTTCTGTTCTATATATTTCTTGGCGAATAAAATGTAAGTCTTTTTTATCGCACGTATCCTTTTCACTCATTTCAATTTGTTGATACTTCTCTAAGTGTGATTGCAATTTTAACAGCTCATCCATCGTTTCCAATTGTTCTCCCACCAACTTATCAAAATCGTTCATTACTTACCCCCTTTTGGATTTCTTCATCAGTTATTATTCCTAATTACATATTTCTAATCTTTAACTTCCTTCTCCTTTGACAACATTTGTTGACTTATTAGAAGTTATGTCGTTCACTTTCTTTTCATTACAATGACCCGCACACAAAGAAAACACTTCTCTCGAATTGGAGAAGTGTTTTTCTTTCATTACTGATTTGAACTAGAAGATTGTGATTGTTTTGCAGCTGACTTAGCATTTTGTTTTTTCACAGCATGCACGTCTGTTTCAGTTGCAAATTCTGTACCATAACTAGCGTTTGCACTTTGTGCACCAGAAGCTTGTGCTTTCTTTGCTTCTGATTGTGCGTTTGCTTGTTTTACTGCTTGTACATTTGTTTCAGTTGCAAACTCTGTACCATAACTAGCATTTGTACTTTGAATGCTAGCACCAGAAGTTGCCTTGTTATAACCTTGTTGTTTTTTACTCATCTTTCTCACCTCCACAATCAATAATGTAACCAATTCAACTAGAAGCTATCCGTAATTTTCTTTTGAAAAAATTCCGCATATATCTCTTGTTACTCATTCAAACTATAGAAAATGGAGGTGGAAATATGTATATAGGACGCGATATGACTGAACTAACGATGCTTTCAAAAAACGAATGGAAAGAAGATGAATTAGCTTATTTTCATCATTCATTACAACAGATTTTGCCCTATTTAAATGCGGAAGGGCAAAGTATTTATAAAGAAATTGTAATAGAGATCGAATCAAGGGGCGGCTTACAAGAAGGTGATGCCAGTTGGACTCATGGGACAAAAATTTCTTACGATTAAAAAAGTGTTCCCAATTTAGGGAACACTTTTTTGTTTATTGCATTGTAATTTTCTCAACACAACTCTCATAAATCGTACGATGCGATTTAGAGAAAGGTAACTGCTCAAATGCTTTTTTCGATACAAGTTTCAATGTATCTGTTTCAACAATATCACCGGTTACTTTTCCGTAAAATACAAATATATCCCAAGTACGATGAGTAAATGTATGTTGTACATTCATTGCGTACTCATCAATAGAAATCGAAAGCTCAAACTTTTCTTTCATATAATCTATAAGCTGTTCTTTCTGACTTCGAATCCCTTCGCCAAGTTCAATATTCGGAAACTCCCACATATTAGCTAATAATCCGCTACTTGGACGTTTATTAATAACGTAACGACCATCTTCAGTTTGAAGTACTCCTGCAACAAGCGGTACCATTGTAGGAGCTTTCGCTTTACTTTTTACTGGTAGTTCTTTTTGAACACCTTCAGCATATCCTCTGCAATGCTCACGTACAGGACACAGTAAGCATGATGGATTTTTAGGAATGCAAATCATTGCACCTAATTCCATCAATCCTTGATTAAAATAAGATGGGTTTTCTACTGAAATAATTTCACGCACAATCTCTTCAAAAACTTTTCGAGTCTTTGGTTTTGCAATATCATCCCATACTGATAAAATGCGAGATAATACACGCATAACATTTCCATCAACTGCCGGCTCTGGTATACCATATGCGATACTTAAAATAGCGCCTTTTGTATATGGTCCGACACCTTTTAACTTTTCAATTTTCTTTACATCACTCGGTACAACCCCGCCGTATACTTCTTTTACCTCTTTTACTGCCGCATGTAAATTACGTGCTCTAGAATAATATCCTAAACCTTCCCATGCTTTTAATACTTCTTCATCATCTGCGTTCGCTAACGCTTCAAGTGTAGGAAACTTCCCCATAAAATTTGCGTAATATGGTTTTACAGCTTCTACTCTTGTTTGCTGTAACATAATCTCAGAAACCCAAACGCGGTATGGATCTTTATTTTTTCTCCATGGTAAGTCGCGCTGCTCCTCTTCAAACCAACCAATTAAATCATTTTGAAACTGCTCTATATTAAAATTTTTTAGTATTTCAAGTGTCAAACTTGATCCCCCTCATTTTTTTGCATATAAGTACTATTATAAAGATTTTAGGAAAAAATTTAAGTAAGATGACATAGGAAATTGAAGGCAAAGGACTTGAGGTATCTAATAAAAAGAGTTACATTAATAAAAAACGGAGGTGGATTTCTATGGACACAGCCACTCACCTTGTTATGGGTATCACTTTAGGTAGCTTAGCAACATTAGATCCAGCCATAGCACAAAGTGATATTGGCCCACAAGCTGTTATGCTTGCTACAATTGCTGGTTCCAACATTCCTGACATTGACACAGTTTTAAAATTGCGTAATAACGCTAAATATATAAGAAATCATCGCGGAGTTACTCATTCCATTCCCGCGGTAATTCTTTGGTCATTCCTTATAAGTGGCATCTCTTTCGCCTTCTTTTCAGACGCTCCATATCTTCATCTACTACTTTGGTCATTTATTGCAGTCTTCCTTCACGTCTTTGTAGATATTTTCAACGCCTATGGTACACAAGCATTACGGCCTTTCACAAAAAAATGGGTCGCACTCGGCGTGATTAATACATTCGATACCGTAATTTTCTTTATCCATATACTTGCAATTGCTTGCATGCTCGTCGGTTCTCATAAAGGATACACTGCCTTAGCAGCATATATATTAATGATTGTTTACTATATCGGACGAATTATGATGCACAGAAATATAAGAAGCGTTGTACACAAACGTTTCAAAAATGTCGAAAAGATTATCATTTCTCCTTCTTACCGATTTTATCATTATCATTTAGCAGTCGTTACAGCTGATTATTACTACGTTGCGAGATGGCACCGTGGTAACATCATGATATATGACAAGTTCGATCGGGTACCGTTCCCAGACAATGATATTATGCGAGCAGCTAAACAAGATGAAAACATCTCGGCCTTCCTATCTTTCTCTCCTGTATATCGCTGGGATATTTTTGATCATGATCATTATTACGAAGTACGATTCATTGATTTACGGTATCGAAGTAAAGATTATTATCCATTTGTCGCGATTGTTCAGCTCGACCATAATTTAAATATTATTAATTCCTATACAGGATGGATTTTTAGTGAAGAAAAACTTCGAAAAAAACTGGAATTACTTCCACATTAAAAAAAGCGACTTAAGTCGCTTTTTTTAATGTTTCAAATGATCTTCTTGATTAATTAAATGGCTATACTTCGGATTGTTTGTACGCATTTCATGAAGGCGTACACCATGATTATTAATCCATGATCGTACCACTTGCTCAGTCATTTCCTCACCGTGATAACGCCCTGATTTTGCATAAGTTGTTTGAAAATCTTCCCAAAGTAATTCAACCCACGCACGAGCTTGTCCGTAAAAGAGCTTGTCATTCTTGTCTAATAATTCTTTCGTTAATGCTTCATAAATATCATTCATGTTCTAATCTCCTTTTACCTATTTATCCCTTCATTTCTAAAGGATAGTTTCTTCTGTTTTGCACATTCTATAAGTGATACTTCTTAAAGAGGTTCTTAAAGAGGTATCAACTGATGAGGAGGAGGGCGTTCGCAATGGGTAAACAAGCCGAATTTTGGTCTGAGTCAAAAAACAACAGCAAAATCGACGGTCAGCCGAAAGCGAAATCACGCTTCGCTTCGAAGCGACCTAACGGCACAATTAACACGCACCCACAAGAACGTATGCGTGCTGCAAATCAGCAGGAAGAGTAATACAGATACAACCTAAAAAATTAACTTCCTACACGAGGTGATAAAGATGAGCTACCGTGATCGTTTAGATAGTCGTTCTGAATTATTTAACCATACGTGGACTCGTCCGAAACATGCGAAAGCGCAAGTTAACGGACAGACGCAACAAACCCAGTCTCTCATTATATTGGCCAACGAATGTAAAAAACGCCAATTTTAGAATCTCCTATCTCCTTTAACGCCTACCAAAGATGAAAACCAGAGAGATATTTACTCTCTGGTTTTTATTTTTCTTGCAATAAGGAAATTGGTATGCCAATCTCTTCATTATCATTTTGCTTATAACCCCAAGCAAATACCCCATTGAAGTACGTAATTTTAAATAATACACCAGGTTCTTCTATTAATTCATATGTTTCACCAATATGAAATTTGTTTATATCCGTCATATAGGCGCGAGCCATTGCCATCTTTCTCATTAATACATCGAACTCATTTACAATTCCAAGCTGCTCAGCCTTTATTGCTTGCTCCTTCAAATCTCCAATTTCTTCTCTAAGCTCATGTGGTGTCATTTCACTATAGCGTTTTGGCATATTCATCTCATTATTCCCCTCATCCCTCTTCACGTTTCATTTGTAAAAATATCTCTATCTCATCGATAGAGAATCCTTTTCGATATAACGCTTGTTTCATCTTGTTTTCAAATGTCCATCCATCATGCTTCTTATATTTCTCATAATATTTATTCCCATGATAGTGTAACGCTTCTTGTTGCTTTTCGTCATCTCTTTCGTCTTTCAATTCTTCCAAACAAATTTGAATTACTTCTCTAGAATATCCTTTTCGAACAAGCATCTCATCTAACTTTAGCTTCATTTGTAAAAAAGAATGCTTTTGATAAGATTTTTTCTTCTTTTCTATGAGAAACAAGGCATTCTCAATTTGCTTTTCCTTCGGATATTCTTGTAAACTATGCATAATAATTAAATCTTGAACACCTTTATTTAACAACTCTCTTTTAATAACAGTTGGACCTTTTCGATTCACATTACTTTGCGTTCGCGTATATAAAACAGCGTACTCTTTATCATTAATATATCGGTCATGTAATAATTTCGAAACGACTTCAGAGATGATGGCCTGTCCCACTTCTTTTTTTCGTAAAAAATCTTCTATTTCTTGTTTTGTTCTCATTTGATAGGATAAATAGGAGATTGCTTGTAAATATGCTTTTTGTACCTCTTCATTGTACAAAATATTTCCTAACTCTATTTCATCAATTTCTAAGCCTTTTTGTAATCCATGTTTCATTAAGATTACTTGATCCACACTAAACCCGTACTCTTCGCCTTGACCTTTATCAATATAAATATTAAATCGTTCTTTCGATCGTTTTTGTACTTCTATTTTTGTAATGACAGCCATACTCTCACCTCACTATTATTTTAACATAGTCGAGGAACATTTTTTCTTTTCAAGAATATATATAATGAGGAGGAAATACTTGTGAAAATCGCAATTTCTGGTGGTACAGGCTTTATCGGTAAATATCTTTCTACTTTTTTTGTTCAAAAAGGATATACTGTTTACATCCTCACACGAAAAAAAACTACTAAAACTTCCGCTCCTAACCTTCAGTATGTTCAATGGACACCAGATTTACAAACCTTCCCCCTCTCTTCTATTGATGTCGTTATTAATCTAGCCGGAGAGTCTATTAATAGTAGATGGACAAAGAAACAAAAGAAAGCCATTTTAAACAGTAGAATTCAAACAACAAAAGGAATCATTAAACAATTACAGGCACTCCATACAAAACCACATACATTTATTAATGCAAGTGCTATTGGATACTACGGAACATCTGAAATAGAGTCTTTTACTGAGCAACAAGAAACTCCCGGAAATGACTTTTTAGCAGAAACAGTATTTTTATGGGAGCAAGAAGCAGCTAAAGCATTTTCTCTCGGAATAAGAACAATTTACACAAGATTTGGAGTTGTATTAGGTGCAGATGGCGGAGCCTTGCCAAAAATGTTACTTCCCTATCAATTCTATATCGGCGGCACCATTGGTTCTGGGAAGCAATGGTTATCATGGATTCATATAGACGATGTCGTTCGTATGATGGATTTCATCATACACAAAAAAGAAATTGATGGCCCTCTTAATATGACAGCACCAACACCTATAAGAATGAAGGAATTTGGAAAGACCATCGCTGCTGCAACGAGAAAACCACATTGGCTGCCTGTCCCTTCATTTATGCTTCACGCCTTATTAGGTGAGATGAGCATACTTGTACTAGAAGGGCAACACGTATTACCTAGTAAAGCAATTAAACATGGATACCAATACACATTTCCGGCAATAGACCATGCATTACAAAATATACTTTCGCATACAATGTAGTACTTCTAAAACACAATTTTACATGGGCCCTTTTAAAACTTTCATTTTCTAGGATCCGAAGCATTACCATACAAATAACCTTTCAGTTACTTTCCCTTAACTTCCATTAGCATTATAAAGTAACAGAAATGAGGTACCTATGAAAATATTGCTCAAACAAGCCATTGTATACCCTATTACATCTCCAAAGTTTCAAGGCGATGTACTCGTTACAGGAGAGCGAATTACCGAGGTCAAACCTTTTATTCAACCTACTCAAGATATGACCGTTATAGATGCACGAGCACTCCATCTCTTACCTGGCTTTATTGATGTCCATACTCACCTTGGTCTCTATGATGAAGGTACTGGTTGGGCTGGAAATGATGCCAATGAAACATCTGAAGTTTCAACACCACATATTCGTTCTTTAGATGGAATCCATCCTCTCGATATCGCCTTTCAAGACGCTGTACAAAATGGAATTACAACCGTTCACGTTATGCCTGGCAGTCAAAATATTATCGGGGGTACTACTTGTGTAATAAAAACAGCTGGAACTTGTATTGATCATATGATTATTCAAGAACCTGCTGGTTTAAAGATTGCCTTTGGAGAAAACCCTAAAAAAGTCCATAGTAATGGAACAAAAGAATCCATAACACGTATGGGGATTATGGGGTTACTTCGGGAATCATTCTATGAAGCACAACACTACGGGCACGAAGCTGATTTTCGAATGCTTCCTATTTTAAAAGCATTACGTCGTGAAATACCCGTACGTATCCACGCTCACAGAGCAGATGATATTAGTTCTGCGCTACGCTTTGCAACGGAATTCAACCTCGATCTACGTATTGAACATTGTACAGAAGGACACTTTCTTGTTGAAGAGCTTTCGAAACACAATTTGAAGGTTTCAGTTGGTCCCACTCTGACACGCCGTTCTAAAATCGAACTAAAAAACAAGACATGGGATACTTACCATATATTATCCAAAAATGGTGTGGAAGTTTCTATAACAACAGACCATCCTTATACACCCATTCAATATTTAAATATTTGTGCTGCTGTCGCAGTAAGAGAAGGGTTAGACGAGAAAACAGCACTAGAAGGAATCACCATATTCCCAGCGCGAAATTTGCGTTTAGAGGATAGAATTGGAAGCATCGAGGTTGGAAAAGACGCCGATCTCGTGTTATGGACTCATCATCCTTTCCATTATTTAGCCAAGCCTGTACTAACTATGATTGATGGAAAAATAATTTACAAAAAAAATAAAAAAAACTAGTTTATTTTTTTGACTAGATAAAGTATTATACGATTATAAACTGAATGAAACCATAATCAATTTGTGTCGTGATTATCATTTTCAAATTGATGAATGGGGAAGGCAAATGGTGCGCCACCAGCGTTAGAAACTGGTTCTAGTGGGTTCGATTCCCACCCCGAAATTTTTTAAAGATTGATATAAAAATTTCGAGGGTGGGGTGTTTTTTCGTCATGCTACCCTCGTGTGAGGAGGAGTTAGTATGTTGAAAAAACGCGACTTACACGACAGCCACGTTCTATACGAGTTAATGGTGGACCCAGCTGTCTTCCCTTTTGTGCGTCAAAAGGCTTATTCTTATGAAGAATATTTATTCTTAACGAAACAAACGATTGAAGCTGAAGAGCGTGGTGAATTAATTTCACGCACAATTTTAGATGAATGGGGTAACCCTATCGGAACAATTACTTTATTTGATGTGCAAGAAAAAGCTGGATTTCTCGGGACATGGCTTGGCAAACCATATCATGGAAAAGGCTATAATAAATTAGCGAAAGATTCATTTTTTAGTGAACTTTTCTATGAATTAGATATTGAAACAATCTTCATGCGTATTCGTAAAATAAATATTCGTTCTATTAAAGCTGCAGAAAAACTGCAATATGTAAATCTAGCAAATGAAACAAGAAAAGCCGTATATGATGAAATTAACGCAAACGAAGAAGTCTATAACTTATATGAAATTCCAAAAGATCAATACACACTTGCTACAATGCGAGATACAACCTTCCAAGATGCTCATCAATTAAAAGAAGCATAATCTAAATTTTCTGAAATGATAATCAATCATTAACATTTTTCCATATGCGTATATCCCCTCATGTCTTTGGAAACGATAAATAGTAACTTTAAGACACGAGGTGATTTGTAATGGATAAAAAGAAACGTGATAAAGCAAAAAATACATTATCTAGTACACAAGAAGTTCTCTATCAACGCGAATTTCAAAAAGCAGATCGTGCAGCAGGATATCGCTCGAAAAGCATTTAAAGTGAAAATGAATAATTAGAAGTTTCCCCCCTAATTATTCATTTTCATTACATAATTTTCTCGACTGATAGAAGTAAGCAAAAAGTACCCTTATGCATTAGGGTACTTTTTGCTGTGGACAACTTTATCCACAAAACTGATGGAATTGTTAATAATTTTCGAAAACATTTAATATCTTTCTATATTCAAGCATATATCGACTGTTTTAATTGTGGATATTTTTCTAAAAATTGTGGACAATGTGGATATAGTTGTTAATATTCCGACTTTACTGTTTAATGAAAGCGCAATCCTTTTGTGGATAAGTGGCTAAATTTTCTTTGAAAATAATAAAGAACCCTCTTTATATATACAAAGAGGGTTTCATATTAAGTAAAAGATTGTGCAAGAGCAGGTGATTTAATTGGTATATGGCGCGGTTCTGCATGATTTTCTGCCAAAATTGCATCTACAATATGACCAGCTGGCTCTGGAAGATAGATGCTTTTCATTGCTTCTTTCATTTGAAGAAGCTTCACATCATCTTGTAATAATGCCTCTGTTTTTGCAAAAACCTCACTATCATCGCGAATGACAACTGCTGCTCCTTTTTTTTCAAAGTACATCGCATTTTCATTTTCTTGTCCTGGAACAGGCTTATATAAAATGACAGGTACTTGCAACGCTGCTGCTTCACTTAATGTTATTCCGCCTGGCTTCGTAATCATACAAGAAGTAACACGGAATAATTCATCAATATTTTCAACATACCCAAACACTTTTAATGCATCGGAATTTTGCTTCTGTAAACTTAATAAATCCTGTTTTAAAGCTTCATTTTTTCCACAAACGACAACTACTTGTAAATTGGGCACTGACATAAATGATTGGCATAGTTCTTTTACATTTCCTAATACCCCATGAGCACCTGCTACAATTAGTAAAATCTTTTTATTCTTACATAACTGATATTTATTATATATGATGTCTGAATTTACCTTTAACTCAAAACTACTCCGAATTGGAATTCCTGTTTCAACAATTTGTTCCGCAGGTACACCGATATCAACCATCAATTCTTTCACGTGATCCGTTGCAACAAAATAACGATCTACTTCTCGATGAATCCATATTTTGTGCACGCAAAAATCCGTTAATACGTTATAGACAGGAATTGAAATCCCTGTTTGTTTCTTCAATTCTGGTACCGCGATAATTGGAAATGTATTAATTACAATATCTGGTTTCTCCACCTGTAACAGTGTTTTCAAACGTTTTCTTCCAAAGTTCGCATACCAAGATGCTATTTTCTTATCATAAATTTTTTCTACCCCGTAATAAAACAAACGATATAATTCTTTTCCTATTGTATAACTTTTTAAATATAGATATTTTGTAATGTCAGTTATAAATGGATGTGATTCTCCAAACAAGTCGCATACAATAACATCTTCAATTCCTTTTTGGCGAAATGTTTGTTCTAATGTTTTTGCTACTTGCACATGACCATTACCGTAATGTGCAGTTAATATTAAAACCTTGGGGTTTTTTATCAAACAAATCCACTCCTAGCTTTTTGTTTCTCCATATTGCATATACGACAATAGGAAAAACATTTTCCTTAAAAATTACATAAACAGATTCTAATAATTCCCTTTTCAGCTATGTACCTGTCGTGGATATGCAAAGCATATAAGATTGACCCCTTAATCCTATCTGTGCTCATATCTTTACATTATACTTTCCTATAAGAGCTTTCGCAATAACTTACAAATGTTCTCTATTCCATGATACTCACTCTTTTACTTCTTAATTCTTTTTACTATTTTGATTTCCCTTTACAATTATGTAAATTTCTCCACTTATTCCGTACAAAATTATGGATATTCTACTTTCAGTATACTCTTTTATCAATATATACTCTAGATTTTATTGTAAAGAAAGCAAAAAGCCTAATCCAATATTTGGATTAGACCGCTTGTAAAATATGTTTAGCATGTTCTACATTTTTCTCAGTAGGTGGTTCTACATTTGCGAGTGGGTACTTGTGTCCAAGCGCCTCCCATTTATATACACCAAGCTTATGATATGGTAACACTTCAACTTTTTGAACATTAGACAGACTTTGAATAAAGCTAGATAGTTTTTGTAGATCCTCTTCATTATCCGTAACACCGGGGACTAATACGTGTCGTACCCAAATCGGTTTATTCTTATCCGATAAATAACGAGCAAATTGTAAAATATGTTCATTTGGTTTCCCTGTTAATTTACGATGCTTTTTGGAATCAATATGTTTCAAATCCAATAAAACTAAATCTGTATAATCCATTAAAATATCTAGCTTATTTTGGAATTCTGGTTCCTCAGAATAACAACCACCAGAAGAGTCGATTGTTGTATGGATACCAGCCTCTTTACACTTTTTAAACAACTCAATTAAAAAGTCTAGCTGTAATAATGGTTCTCCACCGCTAACTGTTATACCGCCTCCGGAGGCTTCAATAAATGGAAGGTAACATGTCACATCCTGCATCACTTCTTCAACTGTTATTTCTTTACCTTTACCGATTTCCCACGTATCCGCATTATGACAATATTGACAACGTAATAAACACCCTTGTGTAAATATGACATAACGAATCCCTGGGCCATCAACAGTACCACAAGACTCTACAGAATGTATTCTTCCTTTTACCATGTTACTTCCTCCTTTATTGAAACAGCCTCCCTTCGCTATATATTAAAAGCGAAGGGATACTTTTTTCATTTACATGCTTTCATGCATTGTACGGTTAATTACATCAATTTGTTGTTCACGAGTTAATTTAATAAAGTTTACAGCGTAACCAGATACGCGAATTGTTAATTGTGGATATTTCTCAGGATGTTCCATTGCATCCATTAATGTTTCACGATTAAATACGTTAATATTTAAGTGATGGCCTTCTTTTACTGCATAGCCATCAAGCATAGATACTAAGTTACGTACTTGTACATCATCTTCTTTACCAAGTGCTTTTGGAATGATAGAGAATGTATTAGAAATACCATCTTGTGCATCTTCATATGGTAATTTAGCTACAGATAATAATGAAGCTAATGCACCTTTTGTATCACGTCCATGCATTGGATTTGCACCTGGTGCAAATGGTTCTCCAGTACGGCGTCCATCTGGAGTGTTACCTGTTTTCTTACCATATACAACGTTAGATGTAATAGTTAAAATTGACATTGTATGAACGGAATTACGATATGTTTTATGTTTACGAAGTTTATTCATAAATGTTTTCACGAGATTTACAGCGATCTCATCTACACGATCATCATTGTTACCGTATTTAGGGAAGTCTCCTTCAATTTCGAAGTCCACCGCAATACCATTTTCATCACGGATTGGTTTTACTTGTGCGTATTTAATTGCACTTAATGAGTCTGCTACTACAGATAGACCCGCGATACCTGTTGCCATTGTACGAAGAACATTTGTATCATGAAGTGCCATTTCAATACGTTCATAGCTATATTTATCATGCATGTAATGGATAACATTTAATGTATTTAAATATAGACCCGCTAACCATTCCATTGTCATATCAAACTTATGCATAACTTCTTCATAATTTAATACTTCAGAAGTAATTGGTGCGTACTCAGGACCAACTTGTGCTTTTGATTTTTCATCTTTACCACCGTTAATCGCATATAATAATGCTTTCGCTAAGTTTGCACGAGCTCCAAAGAACTGCATTTGTTTACCGATTCTCATTGCAGATACACAACAAGCAATTCCGTAATCATCTCCGTAATCAGCACGCATAATGTCATCATTTTCATATTGAATTGCTGATGTTTTGATGGACATTTTCGCACAGTAGTTTTTAAAGTTCTCTGGTAATTGTTTAGACCAAAGAACTGTTAAATTCGGTTCTGGAGCTGGTCCTAAATTATCTAATGTATGCAAGAAACGGAATGAGTTCTTTGTTACTAATGGACGACCATCTAATGCCATACCACCGATAGATTCAGTTACCCAAGTTGGGTCACCAGAGAATAATTCATTATAATCAGGTGTTCTTGCGAATTTCACAAGACGTAATTTCATAATGAAGTGATCTACAATTTCTTGTACTTCTTCTTCTGTTAAAGTACCATTTGCTAAATCTCTTTCAATGTAAATATCTAAGAATGTAGAAGTACGTCCAAGACTCATTGCAGCTCCGTTTTGCTCTTTAATCGCTGCAAGATATGCGAAGTATAACCACTGGAATGCTTCTTTTGCATTTGTTGCTGTTTTAGAAATATCGAAACCATGAGAAGCAGCCATTTGTTTTAGTTCTTGAAGTGCACGCATTTGCTCAGATAACTCTTCGCGTAAACGCATTGTATCTTCGCTCATTACACCACCAGTTAAATTCAAATCAGCTTTTTTCACTTCAATTAAATGATCAATACCATATAATGCTACGCGTCGATAGTCACCGATAATGCGTCCACGACCGTATGCATCTGGAAGACCAGTAATAACACCTGATTTACGTGCATTTCTCATTTCTGGTGTATAAGCATCAAATACACCTTGGTTATGAGTTTTTCTCCAATCTCTAAAAATACGACTAAGTTCTTTATCCATTTCGTATCCATAAGATTCACAAGCTTGTTCTGCCATACGAATACCACCATATGGTTGTAAAGAACGTTTGAATGGTTTATCAGTCTGGAAACCGACTACTTTTTCAATATCTTTATTTAAGTATCCTGGGTCATGTGATGTAATAGAAGAAACAATTTTTGTATCCATATCAAGAACGCCACCGTTTTCACGTTCTTTTGTTGTTAAATCCATTACTTGATCCCAAAGTTGTTTCGTTGCTTCAGTTGCTTCTGCTAAGAAAGATTCGTCTCCTTCGAAAACGTTTACATTATTTAAAATGAAATCGCGAACATCAATCTCTGCTTTCCATTTTTCACCTTTAAAGTTTTCCCATGCGTTTTTAACATTTTCTAATACTTGAGTCATCCTAATCTCCTCCATTTTTGATTAGTACAGGACTAAGATTTTTTATATAACAGCTTACACACTTAGAATACTACTTTTTTACGAAAGTGAACGAATTAGTTGTGACATGTTTGTGAAATGTTGAGCAAACTACTATATATATAGTGTTAACTTCATTTAAAAGTCTTTAAAATTAACCCTTTCCTTAATTGTATTTTTTTGGTATCCTTATATACGAGTCCTATTTTGTAATATAAGAACAATACCCATTGTAGAGCTGTAATACTCTTATCTCCTAATCTGTTATAGTTTTTATAACAGAACAAAAAAGTGTACACATGTTGTACACTTTTTTTGTTACTTCTATAAAACATCTCTTTTTCTATTGCCATCATAGAATCCGCCACGATTGTCTGTTAATGCAATTATTTGCTCTAGTCCTTCTATATGATCACCTATAATTCGAAGTACAGCTGGAGGATGACCTATTTTTGCAAAATGTTCACTGGGACGAATACGGTTCATCTTATCAACCTCAACACGACATACACATGCAATTTCAAATCCAGAAAGAAGAGCCTTCACTTGTGCTACACAAGGTGACAATAAAGATTTATATCCAATTGCTTTCAAACACTTGTGGCTAAATGCATTAGGTACCGCAATAAGTGAGCCTACCCCTAAATCCTTTCTATCACAAGCTAAATTTAGTGCATACTTAAATGCAGTTACAAGATGAAGTGGTACTCTTAAATCTAAATAATGATTTAAATCATTTAATGCGACGTCCTTTCCATCTGCTATAGCTTTTGTAAAAGGATATAACTCACTAGCTGGAATAACAAAATCACCATCTATAAATAACACAATTTCTCCTTTTGCAAAATAAGTTCCAAGTGAACGCCCTACATCGTTTCCAAGGGCTTCTTTATATACAATTGTTGTTGCGCCTTTGTCTTTTGCAATCGTTGCTGTTTTATCTGACGAACCATTTACGACTACGATGATTTCAAAAGGTTCAATTTTACGAAGCTCTTCTATAACGTTTCCAATTGTTTTCTCTTCATTTTGTACAGGAATAACAACCGATAGTTGCTTTCCTTTATACAAATTGGATGTAACGCCCCAGCCTTGATAAAAATCTTCAAAACTTAAAGTATGATAGACGCTATTCCTTTTCCTATTTCCATCATAATATCCTCCGCGTGTATCACTACTTACTATTCGTTCTGCAACTGCTTCTATATGATCACCTATCATTCGTTTTTCAGATTGAGAAAGGCTCGTGCCATATGCAGCATGTTCAATCGGTCGAAATTTATTTGGCGTGATAACATCAATAGCACAATGACGGCTAATTCTCCATTTACTTTGTGCTATACGTAAATGAGCTACAATAGGATTAACTAAACATTCATATCCAATACTTTGGACGACTTCTTTCGTCAACGCATGAGGTACAGATAATAAAGAATCTATTTTTAATTCTTCACGCTCTAACATTGCATTTAATATTTGACGCCACACTGTAACGGAATGAGGTTTTTGTTTCTTTAAAAACAATGCGTCCAAATTATTTAAAACGATGTCAGTCTGGTCATGTAAAATTGGATTAAGAAACAATTGTAATTTGGAAGTTGGAATAGCAAAGTCCCCATCTATAAATAGTAATACATCACCTATTGCATGTTTTGCGCCAACTGCACGCCCAACATCGTTTCCTAATAGTTCTTTATGCCTAATTATTTTACATCCTAACCGATCAGCAACCTCTTCTGTACCATCGTTACAACCATTTGCTATTACAATAATCTCTACTGGATTTAACGGTTTTACCGATTGAATAACGTCTGAAATCGTATCTACTTCATTACTTGCAGGAATAATAACTGATAGCGACTTAGCCATTGTTTTCTTCACGAAACCATTTAATAGTTTCTTTCAATCCTTGTTCCCACGTTACTGTCGCTTGAAATTGAACAAGTTCTCTTAACTTCGTTACGTTCGGCCTTCTATTTGGAATTTCTTCAAAGCCATGTGGATATACTTCCTCAAAAGGAACTTGTACAATTTTCGAAGAAGATTTCGTTAGTTTTTTAATTGTTTCTGCTACTTCTTTTATACTCTGTTCATTCTCAGAACCTATATTAATAATCTCACCATTTACCTTCTCATCCATTGCCCGAATTGTTGCTTCTACCGCATCACTCACATACGTAAAGCAACGTGTCTGCTTTCCATCTCCATATACGAGAATGTCTTCTCCTTGCAAAGCTGCACGGATAAATCGTGGGATTACCCCTGCATATGGACCATCTTTCGCTCTTGGACCATAAATATTAAAATAACGAACAATCGTTACAGGTAAGCCTTCTAATGCGTATCCTAAACATAATGTTTCTTCTAACGTTTTACAAACTGCATAACTCCAACGAATTTTAGAAGTTGCCCCGTACAATCGATCCCCTTCTTCTGAGAAAGGCGGTTTGCCCTTACCATATACTTCTGAAGTAGATGCAAAAACTACTTTCTTCTTTCCTTTTAATGCTGCTTGTAAAATGTTTCTCGTTCCGTCAAAATTCGTTTCAATGAGCTCTATACTTTTTTCCATTGTCGTTTTAACACCTAAAATTGCTGCTAAATGAAACACTACATCATGTTGATTTACTAATTCATAAATAGAGTTTTTGTCTAAAACACTTATTGGAATAACCCGAATCTCTTTCATTAGCTCATTATGATACTTATTTTTCCCTTTATAGAAGTTATCCACAATCGTGACTTCATAACCCCTTCTCACCAACTCTTCAGCTAAATGAGATCCAATAAATCCGGCCCCACCTGTAATTAAACATTTCTTACTCATACACTCACCTTCTTTATAATTCCCCGTGTATCTATTACTCGGTTCATTCCTTTAAAAAGCTTCCAATCGATATTAGAGTGGTCAGTTAAAATTAAAATACAACCTGCCTCTTTAAATGTTTGTTCATCCAAAGCAACAGATTGATACACCTTATCTCCAATTTCCGCGGAAGAAATATATGAATCATGGTATTTTATCTCGTATCCTTCTTTTATTAGTAATTGAATAATTGGCAAAGCCGGTGATTCTCTCAAATCATTTACATCTTTCTTATATGCGATTCCTACAATTAAAACTAGTCCGGGTGATTGTACCATGCCCTTTACTTTCCGGACTATTTTCTCTGGCATTTCTTCATTAATTACATGTGCCGCCTCAATTAATTGACTAATTGCCCCATTCTTTTTTATTCTCCATTGAAAATATAAAGGGTCTACGGGAATACAGTGCCCCCCTATCCCTGGTCCTGGCCAATACGGAGTAAATCCAAACGGTTTTGTAGATGCCGCTTCAATGGCCTCATAAAAATCAATCCCTAAACTTTCACATAATGTGTTTAACTCATTTACTAAAGAGATGTTAACTAAGCGCTGAATATTTTCAAATAGCTTACACATCTCTGCTACTTTCGGCGAACTAACAGGTACAACTACGTCAAAAATGGTACTATATAAATCCTGTACTTTTTGTTTACACTTTTCTGTTTGTCCACTAATAACTTTTGGAATAGATTGAACTGAATATTGGCTATTTGCTGGATCAATTCTCTCAGGAGAATATCCGATATAGAAATCTTCTCCTACCTTTTGGCCAGCTTGAGAAATAATAGGAATAATAACTTCCTCAAGTGTGCCTGGATATGTGGAACTTTCAAAAATGAAGGTTTGTCCTTTTTGGAGGTTTTGTTGTATATAATGCGAAGCTGAAATGAGGGCACTTAAATCTGGTTCTCTTCGTTCATTAATTGGAGTTGGAACAGTAACAATAACATAATCATTATTTTGGAAATCAGTAATACCTTTATCTGGTGTATTTACTATTAATTTATTTTTAGTCAATAAACTTTGCAACACTTTAGAAGAAACATCTGGAATATAACTTTCTCCTTTTTTAATCGATTCTATTTTTCTAGTATCTTTATCTAATCCAAGTACGGTATGTCCTCTTTCTGCAAAATGGACTGCTAAAGGAAGACCAACATACCCTAATCCAATAATAGCTACTTTACTACTAGCATTCATCTGTATTCTTTTCTTCCTTTCTCAATTGTTGAATAGTGTCTCTATCGCGATCTCCATCTGTAAAACTCCCACGTTCGTCTGTATATTGTAATAGATAAGCAATCGCCTCAAGTTGATCACCGAAAATACGGTCAAATGCCGGAATACGTCCATTTACAAATCCATGTTGCTCCGGGCGTACCCGATTGGTTTTTATAACATCTACAAATTCTACTGCTGTAATAGAAAAAACCTCCAAAATAGCTTTCATTTGAGCTAATGGCGGAATAACAAGCGAGTCATATCCTATTTTCTCTATTACCCTTTTATGCATAGCATGTGGTACTGCCGTTAATGAGTTATTCCATAAATCCGGTCTTTTCGCTACTAAATTCACAAAATATTTCCCCATACTAATTGGATCTGCAGGATGAAACATATCTAATAAGCATTGTAAATCATTTAAAACCACGTCACTTCCATCTTCAACAGCTTGCAAAAATGGAGTGAGTTTTTTTGCTGGAATAACAAAATCACCATCAACGAATAAACAAATATCGGCTGTGACATGCATAGCTCCTATTGCTCGAGCTACATTATGTCCGAGTGCTTCCTCGAATTCAATAACGATAACATTCTCTAACTTTGCCTGTTTAACAGTCTCAAAATCTGCTCCATTCGCGACAACAATAATTTCATCTACCCCTGCTTTTTTCACTTCTTGTATAACAGATCTTATCGTCATTTTTTCTTCTGACACTGGTATAATCGCACTATATTTCGCTTTTTCCTTCTTTAATACAACTGGTTTATAGTTCCCTATAAACTCCCTATCCCTGTTTCCCTCCGAAAAACCGCCGCGTTTACCATATGTTTCGATTACATATTGCAAAGCACGTAAATGATCACCCATAATACGGCTAGTCGCTTTCGGATAAGGAGAACCAGGTGATGTTCCTGTATGCACAGGACGAACCTTATTTGTGTGAATTACATCGACCGAAGCCGTATCAACAATATCTACTCCTCTAGACATCGCTATCGCTTGAAATAGTGCTGGATCTGCTAAATTCCACCACCCAAGTTTCTCGATAACTTCCCTGCTCATCGCATGTGGAATTGCGATTAAAGATCCAACAACAAGCTCTTTTTTATTCAAATAGCGATTCAACATGAACTTTCCAACTGTCGTATAATGTGGTCTCATCTTTAAATAAACCGACCATGTTAAATTATTCACAACAATTTGATGCCCTTGTCGAATTCCTTTCACGAAACGTTGTAACTCTTTACTATCAATAACAATATCACCATCTAAAAACAAAACAATTTCACCTTTTGCTTCTCTAGCCCCAATAGCCCGTCCAACATCATTGCCAAGAGAATGTTTATAATAAATCACGTGACAATGATGTTGTAACGCTATGTCTTTCGTTCCATCTGTCGAGCCATTATCTACTACAATAATTTCGTAAGGCTTGAGCTTCTCCACTTCTACTAAAACTTGTGATAAAGTACTCGCTTCATTGTGCGCTGGAATAACAACTGATACTCTCATACTTGTATCACACTTACCCTTCCAAGCGAACATAAGCAATAATAGGAGTACGCACGATTACATCTTCCGGTGGTCCATAAAAAGGAGAAGTACGAACACTTACTGCCCCATCCGTCACAGATAACAGAATGCCTGCAACAATTTCTACAGCTGTAACAACTTGCACTAACTCACCAACATGGTTACGCAATTCATCAGTAAATAACATATATAAGTCTCCTTTCTTACGCTTCTTTTATTGATATAATACTTGTAAATGGTAATAAAACTTCAGTTCCTATACCTTCTTGCAATGTTAAGAAATCATCACCAACTGCTACAATCACACCTGTTAATTGTCCAACTGTCACCGTAATTTCAACGTTTTTACCTAAATACTGCTTTGCAATTTCTTTAAAAGGTGATGTATTGCATTCTTTTAAAATGTTACAAATAATAGATTGAAATTGGCTTGATTTTATAAATTCTTCCGTAGCTTGCTTAGAGTTTCTTTGAATAAACCTTGCAAAGTTTTGCGAAAATAAAAGTCGTTCCACAGCAGGCAATAATTTATCATCTAAAAAATAGCTTAATTGTCTATTAAACAATCTTGATAATTTATGCCAATATTTTCTGAACAGACACATACACTTCTCCTCCTATTATTTTTAGATTATAAAATTTTACATCCATACATCTTAATGTATACAAAATAGATATTTTTGTGATAGGTAAGGCATACATTTTCTAAAAGAAATATTTGTTTCAGGGCAAAAAAAAACTATCCAAAAGGATAGTTTTTTACACTTCAATATTTCGCAACATCGTATAAATGTCATTATTCACTTTACCAAATGATTTAATGTTGTTTTGAATGTTAGATAATAAAACAACATACACACTACCATTTTTACTAAATCCATTTAAACAATTCCAACCTGGCATTACACCGTGATTCGAATAGCTTCCTGGGTCTACGTACCAGCCAAATCCGTAATCCTTTTTCACAGCTGTAAACATTTGATCGTAACTCGCTTTTGAAATTAACTTTCCAGAGTATAACGCTTCGTTAAATAAATATAAATCATGTGCACTCGTATATATATCACCACAACCATATAGTTGTGACATGCTTGGAATATTAGGTGTTGTCATATTATTATTTACTATTTTATAACCCGTTGATGGGAATCTTGTTTGTTCTAACGCTGTGCCAAAGCCAGAATGTTTCATACCGGCAGTGGCAAAAATATGTTGTTTAATATATTCTTCGAGTGACTGCCCACTTACCTTCTCTGCAATATAAGCAAGTATAGAGTAGTTCGAATCAGAATACTTCCACTTCTCTCCTGGACCACCAATACGCTTTTGATTTCCTATCCGCTTTATCAGTTCTTCATGAGAAATATCTTCTTTTCCCTGCTCATATTCGGGAATCCCTGATGTATGTGTTAATAGATGTTTTAGCTGAATATTATTACCTTGTGGAAAATCTGGAATATACTTCGCAACAGTATCTTCTACTTGTAATTTATTTTGATCTTTCAATTGCATAATAGCAGTTGCTACAAACGCCTTTGAAATAGAACCAATATAAAAAGTCGTCTCTGAATTATTCGGTACTTGTTTCTCTTTATTCGCCATACCATATCCTTTATTCACAAGAACTTTTCCGTTCTTCACAATAACAGCTGTTCCGCTAAATCCAGTGCTCTGTAAATATTGATCTAATTGAGCGTTTTCATTAATTTCTTGAGGTGGTCCTTCAGCAGGCTGTTCCGCAGCTTGCGCTTGCTTCACTTGTTCTTCCTGCTCTTTTTGTTTTTGCTTCTGTACTTCTTGTTTCTTTTTTTCTTCTTTCTTTTTTAGCTCTTCTTGTTTCTTCATTTCTGCTGCCGCTTTTAAAGTTTCTTCTTTCTTATTATGCGCAACAATTTTTGTATACATGAAATATACAAGTGATAATAGTAAGACGAGAATGATTGTTCTTTTTATGTATACAATCGGCCGACGTGCTTTCCCATTCGCATTATTTTTTTCCTGATCCATAATTGCTTTTTTCCCCTTACTCACCAATAATTTAATTCCTCTACTAAAGATTTTTTTTAGTAGATTATGGATAAACCATTCTATATCATCCCTACTTTATCACGCACTGCACATATTACCAACCTATATATACAAAAAAGAAAAAGAAAATTTACAAAAGTAAGATTCCCGTTAAATTGTTAACAAAAAAAAGAGGATATCCTCTAAAAAATTGATGTTATCAATCTTTTTGGACATCCTCTTATCTCATTATTTATACGTGTTTTTTCATATCATCGGCAACAGATTCAACATTTGTACCTACGATAACTTGTACACTTGTATTACTTAATTTCATAACACCTTTTGCACCAGCACGTTTTAATGCTGCTTCATTTACTTGACCAGCATCTTTTACTTGTAAGCGTAGACGTGTTGCACAGTTATCAATAACTGTTAAGTTTTCTTTTCCACCTAAAGCCGCTACGTAAGTTTCACCAATTGAACCTGCAACTGGAGCTTCTTCACCTTCAGCTACTTCCTCTTCGTCTTCACGACCAGGAGTTTTCAAATCGAACTTCTTAATTAAGAAGTAGAATACAACGAAATAAATTACTGCGTAAATTAAACCGACTCCCGCAAGTAATACTGGTTTTGTTGCAATACCGAAGTTTAAGAAGTAATCGATTGCACCGGCACTAAATGTGAAACCATCGTGAATGCCAAGTGTTGTTGTAATGAATAGAGACAGACCTGTTAATACAGCATGAATACCATATAATACTGGTGATAAGAACATGAATGAGAATTCAATTGGTTCTGTAATACCAGTTAAGAATGAAGTTAATGCTAGACCACCTAACATACCTGTAACCATTTTACGTTTTTCTGGTTTAGCAGCCGCAATCATTGCGAAACATGCTGCTGGTAAACCGAACATCATAACTGGGAAGAAACCAGTCATAAACATACCCGCTGTTTTATCTCCTGCAAGGAAGCGAGCAATATCACCATTTACAACATTACCTGCTGCATTTGTAAAGTCACCAAGTACGAACCAGAAGTATGTGTTCATTACGTGATGTAAACCGATTGGAATTAATAGACGGTTTAATAAACCAAATAGACCTGAACCAACTGCCCCTAGATTAACAATTCCATGAGCTAATGCATCGATAGCATTTTGAATTGCTGGCCAAATTTGTGCGAATAGAATTCCTAATAGTAACATCACAACCGATGTAACAATTGGGACGAAACGTTTTCCAGCAAAGAACCCTAACCATTCTGGAAGTTTAATCTTATGGAATTTATTATAAAGAAGTCCCGCTATAACACCGACAATGATACCACCTAAAACTTTCATATCCACTTTAGTCGATAATTCGGCTGCCTTAGATACTTGTGTCATTGTATCTGCAAGCTTAGATGGATCTACATTAGCGCTATTACCTATTAAATCTTGAACTTTGCCTAATTTATCTTGTAATTCTACAGTAGAATATCCCTTACTAAGTGCATCAATACTGTTTTTCATAACTAGATAACCAATTGCACCTGCAAGACCTGCTGCACCACTACCATCAACTGAAAGACCGATTGCAATACCAATTGCAAAAATGAGTGCTAAATTATCAAAAACTGCTGCACCGGCCTGTGCCATAACAGGAATATCAAATACATCTGGTTGCCCTAAACGAAGCAATAATCCTGCTGCTGGTAGTACGGCGATTGGAAGCATTAACGCTTTACCAATACGTTGTAAAAACTGCAACATTTTAATTCCCCCTATCAAATTTATGAAATCGTTATCATTATAAGTACGCCTTAGAAAACGCTTTCTATTTACATAACCATAATAACATATAGTTGTATAGATGTGTAGTTTTTATTTTTGAATTTTTTATGGATAAATCTCCTATTTCCAAACTGTTATATAAAAGGAAAATTCTCCTTTTTAAAATACAGAATACTCGAAACGAAAGACCTATTATAGCACATTGAACTTTCGTTTTATCATTCCACTTTTTCATGTTATTATTTATTTCCGAGCATATCGGGAAAAGTAAACTTAGTTAATTCAAAATAGGAGCGTTGGTACTATGCAGTGCATTGAAACAAACAACTTACAACAGTTGTTAGAACAAGTAAAACCATATACGAAAAAAGGAAAACTTGCTACTTATATCCCCATCGCCATCAAGCTAACAAAATAAAATTCCCCCTAAAACGAAAAATACACTATT